>JAJQCB010000022.1 GCA_021203005.1 Clostridiales bacterium
GCAATTTTGTTCGGGATGTATTAAATAAATACGGGAAAAAGTTTGACTACAGCAATGAGGATGAGTGCAATAAACTCTTTGCGCTGGCCTGCACCGTAGACGATGAAAAGACAGTAAAAACGCTGATCCGGCAGAAGAAAGCCGCGGACAGCTATCCCCTGATCGGCGCTGCTTCCCTGCCGGTATTCGAACAGATTTCGCTGATACAGACCGGCCAGCTTCACGATGACGCGCGTGTACAGCTTTACCTGCAGGCTTTTCTCTCCGATGAGGCGGAAAAAAAGCTTATCTACATGGATGAGAATAAAATTGACTATTTTCTGAAAAATACAGACGGCAAAACAGCTGCCGATCTTCTGGAAGAACGGATTAAAACCTTCAAATACGGGAACAACAAAAAAGGCACGATGCAGAAACGGCAGGAAGAGCAGACGCTCAAACTGTTAAAGAAAATCCAGTTCGACCGGGAGCATCCTGCAGAAAAAAAGATGTCTGTGAAAAAACTGATTCTCATCGCCTGCATCTGCATCGCGGCAGCCGCTGTGATCGGCACTCTCGCCGGCCGCGCCTATGTCAGAAATAACGCTTCCTCTGAGGCAGACGACAGCTCCGCCGAAGAAGAAAGCGTAACTGACGACAGTTCCGCTGACGCAGAAACCACGGAGGATACTTCCGCAGATGATGAGACTTCCGCAGACGATACTGCTTCTGAGGAAGATACAGCTTCTGATGATGCCGACACGGACGGAACTGCTTCTGAAGAAGATACAGCTTCTGACGATGCCGACACAGACGATACCACATCCTACTCTACCGATACCTCCCTTGTGGTGGAGGACGGCGACACGGTCAACATCGACTACACCGGTTATATTGACGATGTGGCTTTTGACGGCGGCAGCACAGACGGCGCAGGCACAGATCTGGTCATCGGCTCCGGCAGCTACATTGATGATTTCGAGGATCAGCTGATTGGGGCAAATGTGGGAGATACTGTCACGGTTACCGTGACCTTCCCTGATGACTACGGCGTAGATGATCTGAATGGTCAGGAAGCCGTCTTTGAGGTAACAATCAATGGAATCTATGAATAATTACATGTAATTGTATGCGCAGGCTCACTTCCCAAAGAGCCTGCGCTTTTTCTCATACGGCTCCACTTTCACATCTGTCACCTTATATCCGGTTTGGTTGACGGCGGAGCGGATCCGCGCCACATCCGGGGAACCATCCAGAATGATTTCCGCCATTCCCTTCGTGTGGGAGGCGGATACCTTTGCTCCCTTGTCAACTGCCTTGCGGATCGCGTCGCAGACATGCGCCTCGCACATCCCGCAGGCCATTCCGTCGATTGTCAAAGTGATTTTATTCATATTTGAAACTCCTCTCTGCTGCTTCCGATCGCAGCGCATAAATTAATTTTTCCTGTACACATTCCTGACGCAGGTTTTTATAATACATCTGCTTCAGTCCAAACTATCTTGCTCACAGTATTTTTATTTTGATTTTCACTGCGCATGAGAGTTTGTTAAATCAACTTAATTGTAGCATCAACTAACTTATTTTTCAACAGATTCTCAATTTATTTTTTACTTGTCATACGAATCTGCTTGTTCTATAATGAAAAAAGGCAGAAAGGAATTGCTATGACGATTGACATTCAGAATTTATTGGACAGCATCTTAGACAGTCTCTCGCGCATCAAATACATACGTCCCGAGACCATGCCCGACATCCAGCTGTATATGGATCAGATCACTTCTTTCATGGAGGATCAGCTCGGTCCCTCCAAACGATACAAAAGTGACAAAGTTCTGACCAAAGCCATGGTCAATAATTATGTCAAAAACGATCTGCTTCCCCCACCCGAGAAGAAGAAATACTCCAAAGATCACCTTTTGACACTGATTTTTATCTACTATTTTAAGAGCGTCCTCTCCATCCAGGACATCCGGAGCATCCTGAATCCGGTCACCGAAAAATACTGGTCTGATAAATCCCCTTCTCTGGAGGAGATCTACAGCCTGGTCTTCTCTCTGGAGGAACCGGAGGTAGAGCGCATGAAAAAAAGCATCCGTGAAGAATTCATGATCAGTCAGGAGGCGGTCAGTACCATGGATCATCTCGACGCCAGGGATGCGGATTTCCTGCAGAAGTTCGTATTTATATGCCTGCTGAACTTCGATGTCTATGTCAAAAAGCTTCTCATGGAAAAAATCATAGACTCCATGCAGGCGCCGGATCCGAAAAACAAAAAAAAGAAAAACGACAGCAAAAAGGCCGATTCCTGATAAAGGACCGGCCTCTTTTCTATTCTTCCCCGAGCCGCTCAAGGACCATATCATATCCGTCGTTCCCGTAGTTGAGAGAGCGGTTCACCCGGCTGATCGTCGCCGTCGATGCTCCCGTCTTCTCCGCGATATCGAGATACGTCCTCTTCTGGCGCAGCATCCGCGCCACCTCGTACCGCTGGGACAGCGATAAAATCTCATTGATCGTACACACATCCTCAAAAAACGAGTAACATTCTTCCCTGTCTCTCAGGCAAAGAATCGCGTCAAATAAATGATCTACCGCTTCCGTTCTGATTTTTTTGTTCATAGCATACTGCCTCCTGATACTGCTTAACTCATCCGAAACGTGCCGCCGGGATCACACACTTTAATGTCCTGGCACTCTGTCTATGCAGAATTTTAACACAGTAAAATCTTGAAGTAAAGAGGCGATTTTTTATACCTTAGGAAAGACCTGTCGCAAAGCGACATTTTATTTTCATTTCCCCAGCCGGATCATAGACCAGCTCTTCGGCTTCAGTACCGCCGTAAGCCTGCCGTCCTCAATCCTGCTCTCATCGCTCTTCTTCGGGCACACGGCACCGGGGCAGAGCTGCGTATTGACCGCTTTCAGATCCGGTTCCGCCAGCTCAATATGCTCCAGGACATGATAATCCGCGTATTGCCGCAGATCGCAGCTCACGGTCATGGATTCCTCCAGATCCTTATTCACGGCAAAGACTGTCAAGGTCTCCTTCTCCTCATCCGTCAGCACGACCGCATCCAGGAAAGGCGCATCCCCGTAAACACTCTCATAGGACGGCACATCCACCACCGTCTGCAGCACCGCTCCCCGCCCGTAGACACTCGCATACATATAGGGATAAAAAATCGTCTGCCGCCAAGCTCCTGTGTCGGAGGTCATAATCGGCGCGATCACATTCACCAACTGTGCCAGGCATGCGATCTTTACGCGGTCTGCATGGCGAAGCAGCGTGATCAGCATGCTTCCCACCAGCAAAGCGTCCTCCTGGTTATAGACATCCTCAAGCTGATGCGGAGCCTGTACCCAGCGCTCCAGCTTTTTATCGTCCTCATTGGAATGATACCAGACATTCCACTCATCAAAGGAAAGATTGATCTGCTTCTTGCTGCGTTTTTTCGCTTTCACACAGTCACAGATCGACACAACGGAGCGGATAAAATCATCCATCGCAACGCTGCTCGCAAGGAAGTCCGGCGTTTTGTCCTCCGGGTTTCCATAATAAGTATGAAGAGAAAGGTAGTCCGCCTCGTCATAGCAATGCTCCAGCACGGTCTCCTCCCAGGAGCCGAATGTGGGCATGGACAGGGATGAGCTTCCGCAGGCCACCAGTTCAATCTCCGGATCCACCATGCGCATGATCCGCCCAGTCTCCTCCGCCAGACGCCCGTATTCCTCCGCCGTCTTATGTCCCATCTGCCAGGGTCCGTCCATCTCGTTCCCGAGACACCACAGCTTAATGCCGTAAGGATCCGCCGCACCGTGACTCCGGCGCAGATCACTGTAATAGGACCCTTTTTCTATATTACAGTATTCGATCAGGTTTTTCGCATCCTCCGCGCCCCGGGTTCCCAGGTTGACTGCCATCATCGGCGAAGTCCCTGCTTTTTTACACCAGTCCATAAACTCATTTAATCCGAACTGATTGCTCTCAATCACACTCCAGGCCAGGTCCAGCTTCCGAGGCCGCTGCTCTTTCGGCCCGACGCCATCCTCCCAGTGATAACCCGAGACAAAATTCCCGCCCGGATACCGCACCAGCGGAACCTTCGCCTCCCGGATCAGGGCAAGGACATCGCTGCGGAATCCCTGCTCATCCGAGAGCGGGCTGCCCGGCTGATAGATTCCCCCGTAAACCGCCCGGCCCAGATGCTCGATAAAAGAGCCGTATATCCTCTCATCCACTTCTGCGAGTTTAAAATTGCGATCAATATGTATGGTTGCCTGCTTCATAAAACCTCCCGTCCGCCGCCCTTTTTCCGGCGGCACAAGCCATGGTAATAACGTGCCGCTTTGCAGCAGACCTGCCCTGCGGGTACTTCGCGCCCATGTACTTCCGAAACTGATGTTATCTTACCATATCGCCGCCGGTTTTGGTAGTCTCCTTTTTCACAGAAAAAACCCCTGCGGATTACTCCGCAGGGGGATATGTGTTTTATCACCCCGCCGCTTCCTCCGCATACACAGTCGTCACCAGATCCTCATATGCGGGACGGCCCGTCAGCTGATCCGCGCTCTCCAGAATATCCAGCAACAGTTCATAGCTCTCCTCCGTAAAAGTAAGATCGCTCTTCCACGTATCCTGCTCCAGATAGCGGGCAACAATCGTTTCCAGACTCTCCGCGTCCGTGTCCGGAAACTGCGCCGCAATGGAATCCGCAATCTCGCCGGCCGAGTGTGAACCGACATAGTCCATCCCTTTCTGCAGCGCATTGGTAAACGCCTGGATCACATCCGGATTTTCCTCGATAAAACTGGATTTTGCGCTGAAAGCGGTGTAGGGAACATAACCGGAATCAACCCCCAGGGAAGTTACCACATAACCGGCGCCCTCTTTCTCCAGGGAAGTGGCATACGGCTCAAACTCCACCGTATAATCCGTCGAATTGCTCATAAAGGCCGCTGCGGTGGAGCCGAAATCAATACTCTTGTCGATATTCAGATCCGTATCCGGGTCAATGCCGTTCTGCTTTAGGATATACTCAAAAACCATCTCCGGCATGCCACCCTCGCGCCCGCCCAGGACTTCCGCTCCAACCAGGTCACTCCATTCAAAATCATCCATCTCCTCCCGCGCCACCAGAAAGTTCCCGGCCCGCTGGGTAAGCTGCGCGAAGTTCACCACCGCATCGTTGACTCCCTCGTTAGCCGCGTAGACCGTGGTCTCCGGTCCCATAAATCCGATATCCGCCTCGCCGGACAACACCGCCGCCATCACCTTGTCGGCACCGTAGCCGCAGACCAGATCCAGGTCGATGCCCTCCTCCGTAAAATAACCCTCCTCGATAGCCACATACATCGGAGCATAAAAAATCGAATGGGCAACCTCATTTAAGGTCACTGTTACGGTCTCAGTGAGTGCTTTCTCTTCTGAACCGGTATCAGAAGACACCCCGCCATTATTCTCTGTTCCGGTATCTGTGGACGCGTCTTCAGAATCTCCCGCCGCTCCAACGTCAGCGGAAGCCTCCTCGATATCCCCTTCCAACTCTTCTGATGTGTCAATCCCGACGTCTGTCTTAGCACACCCTCCCAGCAATAAGGTTGCGGCGAGGGACGCCGACAGACCGAATGCAGCACAGACTTTTCCAATCTTTTTCATGATAAATTCCTGATACTGTTTTTATTCATCATATGAAAAACCGGCGCATGGTGTGTCAAAAAAACATCCATCCAGATGCACAGCGATTGTCTTTTGACTGGTACAACTTTTCTTGACTGGTACATTTGATATAACATACTTCAGAAAAATGTGTGTATTTTGTTTGATTTTTTTAGAAAAATGTGCGAAATTCATTTCATAAATCCAGAAAAACGTGTTATACTGTTATTACTTATCAAAAACCGGGAAAGGTCGGTGATTTACTTGAAACGAAATGCACTTCAGGATTTAATAAACTGGAAATCCAGCGACGAGCGCAAACCGCTTGTATTAAAGGGTGCGCGCCAGGTCGGCAAAACATGGCTCATGAAAGAGTTCGGTCAGTCCTGCTATGAAAGTTATGTCTATTTTAATTTCGATGAAGAGGATGAGTTGAAATCCATATTTGAAACAAATAAAAATCCTCAACGGATCATCGAATTGCTGTCTATGATCGTTGGGCAAAAGATTCTCCCGGGAAAAACGTTGATCCTGTTCGATGAAATACAGGAATGTCCGGAAGCATTGAATACGCTTAAATATTTTAAAGAAAAAGCGAACGACTATCATGTGATTGCAGCCGGCAGTCTGCTCGGCACGCTGCTTGCACAGCCGAAATCTTATCCGGTGGGAATGGTAAATCTGCTGGAACTGTATCCGCTTGCCTTTGATGAATTTCTGGAGGCAGCCGACCCGGCACTTTACAGTTATTACGACAGTATTGAGAAAGGACAGATGATCGAGGATATTTTTCATAACCGCCTGCTGGAAGCGTACAATAATTATCTCATTATCGGCGGGATGCCTGAATGCGTAGCATCCTGGATCAAATATAAAGACCCAGCAAAAATCAGTCAGATACAGCGGGAGCTTATCACAATTTATGAGAATGACTTTTCCAAGCATAACGGCAAAATCAACAGTGGACGCATCCTCATGGTTTTCCGCAGTATTGTGACCCAGCTTGCCAAACCTAATGAAAAATTCATGTACGGCGCAGTCCGCGAAGGCGGCAGGGCACGTGATTTTGAGGAGGCCATCGAGTGGCTTGTCTCCGCCGGTATGCTGAATCGCGTCTATAATGTTTCAAAAATGGAGCATCCGCTTTCTGCATTTGACAAACTCGATCAGTTTAAACTCTTTGTGTTTGATACCGGTCTGCTCAAGCACATGGCGGGTATTGACAACAGCGCGATTCTCCTGAAATCAGACTATCAGTTCAAGGGACCGCTGACGGAAAATTTTATTTTGCAACAGCTTCGCGGACAGTTTGAAGTGGAGCCGCGTTATTTCTCCGACAAAAACAGTGAGATTGATTTTGTGCTTCAGTATGGGACGGAGATTATCCCTGTGGAAGCAAAAGGAGGAGAAGATAAATCGGCACCATCCTTTAAAAGATATGTTGCCGATCATCAGCCTGAATACGCGCTCCGGTTTTCGAAGCGTGGGTATCGGAAAGACGGGTTGATTTCCAACCTTCCGCTTTATCTCGCACGAAAAACAAAAGAACTCCTGTGATGTTTGTCCATCACAGGAGCCGCTGTATCCTTTTTGTTCATCCCATTACCCGGTTGCCCGGAACACAAAACAAATATACAGAGCGAGAGAACTCTCGCTTACTTTATGGTATTTATTCAATGTTGCCGTTTGCATCAATAGAATGGATCACCATGTCCTCTCCGCCGTTTTTACTGTCAAAGTAGTAGATGAGACCGTCATATTCGAAGATACACAAATGCGATAACGAGTTCAGGTCGCTGCCAAAATCATCATCAATGCAGGTGGAAAGCGTGTAATCCAGGGAATCGGAACAATAGAGATGATGGAATGACAGATCAAGGGCGATAAAATGCCCGTCCAGAGCAAACTTATAATATCCGTTCCAGAACAGTGTTTCAATTCTTTCCTCTTCGAATTCCTCATCTTCCCAGTACCAGTCGGTTTCGATATCCTCCAGAATGACGGTCGGTGTCCACTCGAATCCGCCGCTTCCCGAAACGATGTTCGCATAGTCGTAATACACAAAATCCATATCTTCTCCGTTTTCTTTTGTTATAACGGTATAAAACCCGTTATCCGCAAAAAACGAATCGTATGAATATGCAACGAGATCAATTTCTTCCACTGAGACCGTTTCGTCATAGATCGAATCCCAGGCTACCCGGTAAGGCCGCAGGGTGGAGCTCTCAGTCAGGAAAAAGTAAATATAAGTACCGTCAGTATCAATGACAGACAGCATGGTTCCGTTTGATTCGCCCGCATATAAAAGAGTTTGCTCTTCGGAAGATAAATCGAATACGCCGAAAGAGATTTCTGTTTGATCCTTGAGTACATAAAAAAGATCGTCGTTATAAATCTGAATCGTCGGTTCTCTTTCAAATTCCGCAACCGAGCGGTCCCCGCTTTCGTCCAGACAGCGAAGCTCGCATGTGGCGTCGGTGTCGCATCTAAGCAAATAGTAAACAGACCCATTATAGTAGTTTAAACAGGTCGCATATTGGATGCTGGAAAAATTAAGCACTTCCGAATAACCGCTCCCATCCAGATTCACACTGCAGAGGGCGGATTTTCCGCTGCTATCATAAGGGGTGACGTAATAAATAACACCGTCACCGATGCATACGTTATCAGAAGCCTTCGTCATACCGTTGGTCGAACTCCCGCCATATGAGACAATTTCCCTTGCCCCGCCGGAGGATATGCCGGAGTCATCACTGTCGTCCGCTTCTGTGCTGTTCTCTTCCTCCGCTTCCGTGCTGTCTTCTTCCTCTGCCTCCGCATCGTTTTCTTCCTGTGTGCCGTCCTGCTCTACCTCGGCTGTTGCATCATCGGAAGAAGATCCGGAATTTCCGCCGCAACCGGCCAGAGCCGCCGCAGCGGCAATCGCGATCAGTGTGATACATAAACTTTTCTTTTTCATTGCTGTCTGCCTCCCCGTTTTCAATTGACATATGAGAGCTTATGCAAGCTTTCAGTCACACTGCTGTACATATGGCTCTGATCATACGGTTCACTCTACAGCACAATCAATTTGTCCGCAATAAGGTTAATTTTTACAATTCATTTTTTCAGGTCCCATTGGGGTCGGGTACCCATTACAAAACTGTTACAAAAATATCACTTCCACGTAATGGTGCCTGGCACATGCGTCCTAGGGGAGAAAGAATTGAAAAAAAGAGGCCCTCTGTCTGTACAACCTGCACAGGCAGAAAGCCTCATCCGTCTATTTTTCCCTTTAAAATATGAAATCATTATAAACCAAATTCCCGCAGCAGCTTTTCCTGATATGCGTTATCTGCTGCGGCACGCGTGATATCGTCCGTCCTTCCAAGCTCCGCCAGTTTAAGAATCAGAGAGTTGATCCGTTCCCGTTCCTCTTCCCGGCCTTCTGTACGGCCCTCTTCCCAGCCTTCTTCCCGGCCCTCTTCCCGGCCCCGATCATAATAGCTCTTCACCTGAGAATTATAATCGCGAATCGCTTTCTCCCGCGCCTCATATTCCAGGCGTTTTCTCTCATCCGCGCTCAGCTTTTTTAATTCCTCACAGGCTTCACCGATATACTCATCTGTATGTGCCATATCCTCGAACTCCTTCCTGCTTTTTCCGCTGAAGAAGCGCATCCAGTCATAAACACCGCCATGTTCCGATATATCTTTCTGTAATTTCTTCAGCTCCAGCATCTTGATCTCCATCAGATCACTGTAAAGCTCACCGGTCTCCCTATCACAGAAAGAAATCGTGCGATAACACCGGTCATCTTCCGGAAAATGAATGAAATTTAAGATGCTGACATGGATGCACTTTTTCATCTTTTCATACAATTCGCCTTTCTTCAGCTGTTCCGTGCACATCTTGCTGAGATAAAAAATAATCCTGTTCTCCCAGTAATCAAAAGCAACCACCTGCATCTCAAAATCCATCTGGGTTCCGTCCGCCAGCTTTACAACGTAATGGTGCCTGGCACATGCGTCCATGCGTCGAATTATTTTCCATTACAACAGCGCCCTGCTTTTCTTATAACCTTGCAATCAACTCAGACGGTGTAAATGCCAGTACTTTACTCCTGGTAAAGTCCTTTACGTTCCTTGTAACGATATAGTCTGCGTGTATACGCTCGGCAGTCACGCTTTGAAGTGCATCCTCAAAGTCAGCCCATTTCAGCCGGGCCGCATGGGAAAGGTCTGAAGCACTCAAATCGACAAAGTCAAATATGAGAGATAGTGCCTTTAACACTTCCTCTGTTTTCTCCGGTTCCAGCTCCTTCCGCATTACATAGACCATGTTCGCAAATGTGAGCGCGGAAATACAGCCTTTTGCCTGATCCGTCTCGCACATTTTCCAGATAATCGAGGATGCTTCCACATGGGGCTGTCTGTCCTGAAGAACATCCAGGATCACATTTGCATCAATCAACAGCTTCATACTTCGCATTCAACCTTTCCGATTTTTCCAGATCCAGGTCATAATTCCCTTTCAAAATTCCGGTCAGGGAATCGGTCAGAGAAGAAACCGCCTCACCTTTAGGAATGAATCGCCCTACTTCACGTCCGTTCCTGGTAACGATAACCTGCTGTCCTTCCAACACCAGATTCAGGTATTTCCCGAAATTGTTCTGCATCTCCGTAGCAGTTGCTGTAGCACCTACCATAAAAATCGCCTCCTTCATTAGCTAATTTTATTTTACGCCAGATTAGCTAATATATCAAGACTTATTTGCACTCATGATGTTCGCTCCGAATAATTTCTCTTGTATCCTTTATCCCCAGCCATTTCTGGTCCTTATCGCTAAGATTCAAGCCACAGCCGCCTAATGTATATCCTTCTGCTGAAGCGGTTCCTTTATACTCTCCAGCCACTCCCGGCCACTGTATTCCAATCTCCGGATCATTCCAGGCCATACCACCCTCATCATTGGCATGATAGAAATCATCACACTTGTAGCAAAATTCCGCCGTATCGGACAGCACAAGAAATCCATGTGCAAACCCTCTCGGAATCAAAAACTGCTTCTTATTTTCCTCCGTCAGCTCAATTCCGTACCATTTTCCATAAGTTTCGCTGCCGGAGCGCAGGTCAACCGCCACATCATACACAGATCCCTTAATTACACGCACCAGCTTGCACTGGGGAAAATTCTTCTGGAAATGCAACCCCCGGAGAACTCCCTTAGTTGACATCGACTGGTTGTCCTGCACAAAAACAATATCAATGCCTGCTTCTTCCATATCCCGCTGGCTGTAAGTCTCCATAAAATATCCGCGGCTGTCTCCGTGGACAGCCGGTTCTATCACGCACAACCCTTCGATTCCCGCCACGTCTTTTTCTACTTTAATCTGACCCATGAATATTCCCTCAATTCTATATAAAGTCTGCTTCCTGCAGTGCCTCTTACATCCTTTCCAAACATTCCATTTCCTTTAGATATCTTTTTAACGCATCCTGCCAGGGCGGAAGCGGTCGGAATCCGGCTTCCACCAGCTTACTCTTGTCCAGACGGCTGTTAAACGGACGTTTTGCTTTACTTAACCCGTACTCTTCCGTCGTTACCGGAATGACGTTCGTGCTGTATCCTGCCTGCCGGAAAATCTCTTTCGTAAAATCATACCACGAGATATATCCGCCCTCGTTGGTCGCGTGATAATATCCATACTTTTCCGTCTCGATCATATCAACCAAAAGCCTCGCCAAGTCATAGGTATAGGTCGGCGTCCCAATCTGATCACTGACCACGCGAACCGTGTCATGCGTCTTTCCGACATTCAGCATGGTTTTGATAAAATTCTTCCCGTTCAGCCCAAACACCCAGGCGATACGGATGATAAAATACTTGTCCAATGCGGAGGATACCGCCAGCTCGCCCTCCAGCTTAGTCCGGCCGTACACATTCAACGGCTTATAATCCCTGCAATCCGGCTCCCAGGCTTTCGTCCCCTGCCCGTCAAACACATAGTCGGTGCTGATATACGCCATCTTGCAATCGAGCTTCTTGCAAGCTTCCGCGATATTCTTCGTACCGCCTGCATTGACCGCACGGACAAGCGCCGCCTTATCATCCTCCTCCGCCATATCCACAGCCGTCCATGCAGCGCAATGGATCACCGCATCCGGATTGACTTCCGTGATCGTCTGCTCAACAGCAGATGCATCTGTGATATCCAAAGATACATACGGAGCTGCCGTCACAGCGGAGCCATCCGCTATGCCGGAGTATGTTTCGGCCACATCAGAGCCGATTCCCTCATAATTTCTTTGATACAATTCGTTCATCACATCATGTCCGAGCTGTCCTCCGACGCCGGTCACCAAAACTTTCATGTGTCCGTCTCCTCCGTTATACCAGTCTGTCTCCTGTCTGCGGCTTATCTATCTTCTGTCTGCTGCTCACCTGTTAGCATACATGGTCTCATAATACTTTTGATATTCTCCGCTGATGATGGTCTCCCACCATTCCCGGTTTTCCAGATACCACGCAATGGTCTTTTTTATCCCATCTTCAAACTTCGTCTCCGGCATCCACCCCAGTTCGTTATGTATCTTTGTGGGGTCAATCGCGTACCGCATGTCGTGCCCCTTGCGGTCTGTGACATGCGTAATCAGGCTTTCCGGCTTCCCAAGCTCACGGCAAATCATCTTTACGATATCAATATTCCGCATTTCGTTATGCCCGCCGATATTATAGACCTCGCCGACACGACCTTTATGAATCACGAGGTCAATCGCGCGGCAATGGTCTTCCACATACAGCCAGTCCCGGACATTTAATCCCTCTCCATACACCGGCAGCGGCTTGTCATTCAGGGCGTTCGCTATCATGAGCGGTATCAGCTTTTCCGGGAAATGGTACGGTCCGTAATTATTACTGCACCGGCTGATCGTCACCGGCAACCCGTAGGTTCTGTAATATGCAAGCACCAGCAGATCGGCAGCAGCCTTAGAGCTGCTATAAGGCGAACTCGTATGGATCGGCGTCTCCTCCGTGAAAAACAGATCCGGCCTGTCTAACGGGAGATCGCCATATACCTCATCCGTGGAAACCTGATGGTAACGCAAAATCCCATACTTCCGGCACGCATCCATCAGCACCGACGTCCCGATGATATTCGTCTGCAGGAAAATCCCCGGATCCTCGATGGAACGGTCCACATGGCTCTCCGCGGCAAAATTGACAACCATGTCCGGGTGCTCCTCCTCGAACAGCTGATACACGGCATCCCTGTCGCAGATATCCGCTTTCACAAACCGAAAATTCGGTTTATCCATCACAGGAGCAAGCGTGGAAAGATTCCCCGCATAGGTCAGCTTATCCATGCATATAATCCGGTCATCCGGGTAAGCCTCCATCATATGAAAAATAAAATTGCTTCCGATAAAACCAGCGCCGCCTGTCACAATAATAGTCATCTTAAATTCCTCAATTCTCATTTATTTCAGTGCAGAACATCCAGATATTTGCCATCCAGGACATCCTTTAAATACTGCCCATACTCATTCTTTTTCAGTATCTCATACACGGCAAGCACATCCTCGCGGCTGATCCAGCCATTCAAATATGCGATTTCTTCCAGACACGCGATTTTCCTGTGCTGATGCTGCTCAATGGTTTTTACAAAGTTTGTGGCGTCCACAAGGCTTTCATGTGTACCCGTATCGAGCCATGTAAAACCCTGCCCCAGCAATTCCACGTTCAGTTCCCCGTGTTCCAGGTAAATCCGGTTCAGATCCGTTATCTCCAGTTCGCCGCGTGCGCTCGGGTGCAGATTTTTCGCATAATCAATCACCCGATTATCATAGAAATACAGCCCGGTCACACAATAATTGCTCTTTGGAGATTCCGGCTTTTCCTCAATGGAAACCGCCTTGCCCTCCGCATCGAATTCTACGATTCCAAACCGCTCCGGGTCATCCACATAATATCCGAATACCGTCGCGCCCCTGCCGTTCTCTGCATTCTCCACGGCAGATTTCAGCCTCTTCCTCAATCCATGTCCGGCAAAGATATTGTCTCCCAACACCATTGCCACCGTGTCGTCGCCGATAAAATCTGCGCCAATCAAAAATGCCTGCGCCAGTCCGTCCGGCGACGGCTGCACCGCATATGTAAGATTCACGCCAAACTGATGCCCGTTTCCCAGCAGATCCCGAAACCGGGACGTGTCCTGCGGCGTGGAGATAATCAGGGTATCCCGGATCCCGGCGTTCATAAGGACAGACATCGGATAATAAATCATCGGTTTGTCAAAAACCGGAAGTAATTGCTTCGATGTCACCTTTGTTAATGGAAATAAACGTGTGCCGGAACCGCCGGCTAAAATAATGCCTTTCACAGCTTACAATCCTTTCTCGTATATATTTTTAAATAGCTTCTAAAGTTTATACAGCTTCCCCTCAGATAATTACTATTCACATCATCAGTCTCTTGCAAAAATATCTCTTGTATAAACCCTGTCTTTTACATCATCCAGATCTTCCGCAATATATCTGTTTGCAATGATAGAATCCGAACGCTGTTTAAATTTCTCCAAATCATTGACGACCAAGGAGCCAAAAAATGTCTCTCCGTCTTTCAGAGTTGGCTCATATACGATAACAGTCGCTCCTTTTGCCTTAATTCGCTTCATTACTCCCTGAATCGAGCTCTGGCGGAAATTATCCGAATTGCTTTTCATTGTAAGACGATACACGCCTACAACAACTTCCTTTTCCATTTCGCTGTTCCATTCTTCATTCGCGCCATACGCGCCGGCAATCTCCAATACCCGCTCCGCAATAAAATCCTTTCTCGTGCGGTTAGATTCTACTATCGCCTGAATCAGGTTTTCCGGGACATCCTCATAATTTGCCAAAAGCTGTTTCGTATCTTTCGGCAGGCAATATCCACCGTAGCCAAAGGAAGGATTGTTATAATGCGCACCAATCCTCGGATCTAAACAAACACCGTCTATAATCTGCTGCGTATTCAAACCTTTCATCTCCGCATAAGTATCTAATTCATTAAAATAAGACACGCGCAAAGCAAGATAGGTATTTGCAAATAGTTTCACAGCTTCTGCTTCTGTAAATCCCATAATGAGGGTATCTATGTTTTCCTTTATTGCTCCTTCCTGAAGTAAAGCAGCAAATGTATTTGCCGTTTTTACAAGTCGTGCATTATCTACATCAGTCCCTACAATAATTCTTGAAGGATAAAGATTGTCATAAAGAGCCTTAGATTCTCGCAAAAATTCCGGGCTAAAAATAATATTGTCACAGTGGAACTTTTCCCGAATGCTTGCTGTATAGCCCACAGGAATCGTTGATTTGATCACCATGATTGCATCCGGATTATACTGAATGACCAGTCTGATAACAGCTTCCACCGCAGATGTGTCAAAAAAATTCTTCTTACTGTCATAATTCGTGGGTGCAGCAATCACCACAAAATCTGCGTCTGTATAAGCCATCTCCGCGTCCAATGTGGCCGTCAAATCAAGCTTCTTTTCTGCAAGATACTTTTCTATGTATTCATCTTGAATTGGAGAAATGCTTTTATTGATTTTTTCGACTTTTTCGGGAAGAATATCCACTGCCATCACTTTGTTATGTTGTGCCAGAAGAACAGCTAAAGACAAGCCAACATACCCTGTCCCAGCTACTGTAATTTTCATTTTTTTCATAAAACCAAACTTCCCTCCTGATTCTTTACGGTATTTAAAACCCAAAATTTACAAGGATTCTCTATACAGGATATTACTCTTATAAATTACAATATCCAGCAGCCAATAGATATGCTTGCAATAATAGCCGATCATAGATTTTGACTTCATAAAGTTCTTTTATCTCGACCTTTTTCTTCTTACCCTTGCAGCAATTACATTGACATAATCCACTCTCAACAACAAACATAAGACGAAATAAACAATTACACCGCCTCCAACATGAATTAGTAGGGACAGGATAGAATTCAAGTTAATGAAATGGTTTTTTATTAAGTATATAAAAAATGCCATAACACCAGTCACTATAACAATTTTTACAAGATTGACCAACAGATTCTTTTCGATCATAATGATTTTCTTTTTGAGTAAATCTCTTAAAAGTAAAATCGACGTAGTTATAGACGAGATACTGGTGGCAAGAGCCAAACCTGCAATACCTATCTGTCTGGACAGTGTTAAGTTTAAGACTATATTGATCGCTACTCCGATAGCCGCATTAATTGTTGGCGTTTTCGTGTCCTGTGTGGAATAATATACTCTTGACAAGACCTCTCTCAACCCGTACCCCATAATTCCTACTGCATAACCTACCAGCGCAACAGAAGTCATGTTGATTGCCTGTGCATCAAAAACTCCCCGCCCATACAATGCAGTTACAACATTATTGGAAAGCATCATACAACCAATTGTTACCGGAACCAGAAGCAAAAGCATACCACCAATCGCCTCATTCACAGCTTTTGTCAATTTCTTACCATCGTTATTTGCTACCATCTCCGAGATATACGGATAATACACGGTTGCAATCGTTTGCGCAAAAATCCCCTGAACAAACATAATTAAGCTATTGGCATAGGATAATGCGGAAATACTTCCAACAGAAATATTGGATGCTATTGTTTTATCCACTAACACATTAACTTCATTGACCGAAACACCAATTATGACAGGCACTAGGAGCTTATACGTTTGCTGCATCTCCGTGCTTCTTAAATTTATATGAATGGTTGGCTTAAATCTAAATTTACGAGCATACGGAAGCATAAATACAACCTGCGCCAGGATTGCCACAACTGTTCCGATCGACATAAAATATATATTAATTTTTGCACCGATAACGATTGACAAGAGCACTATGGCACTATTCGGAATCGCTGCAAATGCGGTTGGATTAAAGCAATTGTTTGCCTGCAGGAGACTATTAAAAACATATATAAATGTTGAAATATATAGACTACTGACACTAATCCGCGTGAAAGCAATTGTATACTCCAGTGTTTGCCCTTCAAATCCGGACGCGAAAATTTTAACTACGGGTTCCGTCCAAATCCAGACCGCTAATATAACAATGGTTGAAAACAGAAGGATTAAAGCCAACACAGAATTGGTGTATCCATTTGTTTCGAGCTCTCCTTTTCTATTTTTCAATTTGATATATACAGGTATAAAGCAAGTCGATAATCCTGTTCCAACAAACTGAAATATTGTTCCCGGTATTGTCAGTGAAATTAAATATGCGTCACTGACCCCGGATGCGCCAAAGTAATATGACAAAAAAAGCTCTCTTGCAAATCCTAAAAGTTTAGAAATAATTGTAATCGCCATAACTGCAATCACAGTTGCTTCAATGCTTCTTTTGATAGATAGCTGTCTCATTTTAATCTCCTTTATGAGTTTCTTTTAAGTACAAATTTTACTCGGAATGTAATCGTCAATCCAACAGCAAATAAAACATAAGCCAGAACATAAGTGGTATAGACCCATGGAGAAACGATCATTCCATAAAGAATCATGAAATACATTGCATTTAGAACAATCTTTTCGGATAAAGACCCTGACTGGCCACAGATATGCAACTTCTTCCATGCATGACCCGACACTGCGCCAAGCACAAATTCAAATAACCAACCTCCTAAGATGCCAAAATCCGAAATCACGCCACGGAATATTGTGTATACATTCGTAGAACGGGACCCAATACGTACAACATCCGAATATACCCCTTGAACACGATTCGTGAATCCAAGCCAATTTGTAATCGCCATAAAGGTATTGCTTCCAAAACCGTAATCAAAACTGTTTAGTTCGCCAAGCCAGTTGTCAAATGCACAAACCTGTCCAAATGCATAAATTAAAAACTTCTCAGATACGGTCTGCCATGCACTTTGATCAAATCTTCCTATTCTGAGCAACATAATAAAAAGCAGAAGAGCTATGAAAAGCACAAAAATCAAGATAAGCTCAAGCAAAAACCTCAGAGATATGATGGGATTTTCCGGGTGCATTGCTTTTCGAGAAATCAAATAGGATGCTCCCCACATGATAACAGCACCAATGAGACCAGATTTCGTATTCGTCACAAGACTGTTAAAAATCACAGGAAAGATGGTAAGCAGGCAAACAACCTTCTCATTTTTGTCCTCTGCATAGACATGCAAATATCCGCCATACAAGATACCAAATTGTGTAATCAAGTTCAAAATTAGCAATATACGGCTGACAGCACTATTTCCATAATATCGTTCATAAGCAGCCGTTGCATTCAAATCCAACAATGAATCTATATCAAAAAAAGAAGATATGTTAAATCCATAACTTCTGATTTGCAAAACAACATTCACGACTCCAATAAGAATTATGATGACACATATCCTGTAATGATACCGCTCTATTTGAATGGTCTCCTCATAGTTACTTGTATAACCACTGCTTCCAATTTTGATATAGTTTCCAAATTGTTGTCCCAAAATAAAAAAAGCAAAGCTTACAAATAGCCAAACCAGCGGGAATAGCTTCCACTCAAAATCACTTCTAAATATGACTACAGCAGCAAGTATCATTGCACTATGAAAAAACAAGTTTACGCCCGCTGGTGTTTCAGGTTTTTGTCTGGTGGCATACAGAAGCGCCAAATCTAAAATCAATAAAATTATACAAAAAACAATGGTCACGTTTCATCACCTATTCTATCGTAATATCGGCTAATAATGCTGCCACTTTTTCCAATCAGCATATCTCTGTTCCTTAAATATCTGAAGCTCTTCCTTTTCTGTATTGCTCGTAATAGTACAGATTTGCTTTTTTCATTTCTCCATCTACTGACAAATCACTTAAATGCATACTGCCATCTTCCTTATGCCTGACACTAATGGAATTTGTATAAGTCACTTTTTTATGTCCACGTTTTAGTCGTAAAGCAAAAACGCTTTCCTCAGCGAAAAGGAATATATTTTCATCAAACACTGGAAAAAGTTCTGTGGCAGTACTTTTATCCAAAACAATAAAGCTTCCATGAGGCTGATATATTTTTCGATAAACAACCTGTCCCTTTCCAACTCCAAATTTCGTATAGACCTCTCTTATGACTTTGTTAATCCCAATCCCTATAATGAGTAAGATTTTATGATTGTTCTTATAGCCATGGTAAACAAGCAATTCTGACAATTTGTTTTCATAGATGAGCATAGGGTTCTGCTTTTTCCCGGATGCGCATATAATTTCCGGCGCTACTACACCTACCAGAGAAAGGTCATTATCAAATTTAGCTATAACAATATCAGGATTCGAAATTACGACATAATCATACTCATAATGTTGATTTGCCCATTCTATCCCTCGGTTGTTACCAAAACTGTATCCTTTATTTTCTATTTTTAAGTAGTCACAGTCGTATTTTTTTGCGATTTCGTGAATAATTTTTTCAGAATCATTATCATAAAATGCATTCACGACAATCACTTTATAATTTTCAACTTTTTTCTCTATGCTTTCAATTAACTCGACCATATCTTCGTGATTACGATATACAAGAATCACAAAAATAAACCTATATACTTCCATTCAGCTTCCTCCTTTATGCAACATATGGAATTAGCAATGAGATAATATTCTTTTTTGCTTCTTTTAACATACTCGCTGTATTCG
>JAJQCB010000210.1:0-383 GCA_021203005.1 Clostridiales bacterium
GGGCGTCAACAGCGGTTCACTCGAGAAGGAACTGGTGGAAAAATACGGCGGTGTGACGGCGGACGGTCTGGTGGAGAGCGCCCTGGATAAAGTGCGCATGATCGAGGATTACGGGTATCAGAATCTGGTCATCAGTATCAAGTCCTCGGATGTTCTGATGTGTGTCCGCGCTCATGAACTGATCTCGACACGGACAGATTATCCGCTGCATGTGGGTATCACGGAAGCCGGAACCGTACAGAGCGGCAATATCAAATCCGCCGTCGGTCTCGGCCTGATCCTGCACCAGGGGATCGGCGATACGATCCGCGTGTCGCTGCCCGGCGATCCGGTGGAGGAAATTCGCTCGGCGAAACAGATTCTGCGAACGCTTGGCCTGCGAA
>JAJQCB010000210.1:393-2906 GCA_021203005.1 Clostridiales bacterium
ATTGATCTGATCTCTCTGGCGAATCAGGTGGAGACGATGGTCACAGAATATCCTCTGGATCTGAAAGTGGCAGTCATGGGTTGCGTCGTCAACGGACCCGGCGAGGCGAGAGAGGCGGATATCGGCATCTGCGGTGGCAGAGGCGAGGGACTGATCATCCGACGCGGCGAAGTAATCCGTAAGGTACCGGAGGAGCAGCTGCTCGATGCGCTGAGATATGAACTGGATCACTGGGAACATGGCTGAACAGATGACTGTCAGGAGTTCATGGGGAAACACCTGAGTACTGAAAAATAACCGGTTACTTTTCACGGGGTGGGGAAATAAGGCACACCAACAGGGGATTCTTTTGAATCCCTTATTTGATCTCCTGAGGAAATGTTGAATTCTATTCCGATGGATCTGGCTGTCTGTGCTTTGGTTTCTTTGGCTTCTTGCGCTTGAAAACCTCTTGTACTGACCGGTAAAGACCATCAGAATCTGTTGCTGCAAATTGGTCAACCACACTCAGGCATTCACAGAAATATGTCAGATTCTCAAAACTTCGCAACGAGATGGCCTGGTTTATTTTCCCTTTCAAAATCCTGGCTTTCCTCTCGCACAGGTTATTGTCGGGTGCCACCATGGGATTTGACAGGAACAGGAGATGGTTATGTTTGTACTGTACCATTCTTCGATACAGGTTGTATCCATCCCTGTAGTAGTCTGATGGTGGTTCATCTTCGTATTCTGCCGTTGCTGTCTGGACTATGGTGTCATATTTTTCTTCAAATTCGGCAATCTTTTCATCTGGGACTCCATCTGGAGCACAGTTGTTTTCGTGGATCATTTCCTGTATGAGCCCCAGCATCTGCCGGTTCCATGTCAGATCTTTTTCATTCTGTATGCTGTCCTTTAAATACCGCTCTATGTGGACAAGGCATTCCTGATGGTCGGAGCCATAGCTGTAAAAACATGCTTCGTGGTCATGGATCAGGATCCCGCCGAATGTTTCCACCGGCGTTCCTTTGATCCCGGCATGACCCTTGCTTTCCCTGGCGAAATACATGGTCTCCGCGCCATTGCTGCATACAACGACGTTGTGGTTACTGCCATTTACCCTTGCCGATGTTCCGTCCACATGCATGACAGGCGTGTCGAGCAGTGCCTTAAACAGATCATCCTGTTCCTGTTTGCTCTTCGATGAGAATTCCCGGCACAGCCCGTTTATCATTCCTACGGATGGCGATAATGCCCCGTCTGTGATGTTCGAAACGAACTGGGCTGTTTTTTCTAACGATACGTTGCATCTGCTGTTAAGCAGGAACAGGAATGCTTTCATGGATTCATCATAGTTCACGTCATCCACAACGCCTTCAGGAAAAGGCGAATGCACCGTGCGGCCTTTCTTTTTGTCATAAAATTCCATCGCCGTGTATTCCGTCACTACCGGGACAGCACGGATCCCTATCACTTGTTTGGAAACAATATTTCCGGTAGGGACAAACCGGGGATCTTCTTCGAACCGCTTCTCCGTCGGTATTTCCACGATGTGGTCCGGAACGGCTGGTTTCCGCGGATGATGGGGGTGCCCTGCCTGTGCACCGGGCTTCTTCCCGCTTTTTTCACGGTTGTTCGTGATCTTCTTGCGGTCGATGCATTTTGATGAAGGCAGGGAGGAATTCTCATAATTATGGTTAACCTGCGCGGTAAGTTTTTTGATCAGCCCGCGTGCTTCCTCCAGTTCAGATGCCGCTTCATAATAATCAGAAAGTACCTTTTTTCTTTTTTGCTCTTGTTCGGCATTCAGGTTTTTCAGGCTTGCCACAATATCCAGAAGTTCCGTAATGGCTTTTTTCAGTTTCCTGGTTTCTTTTTCGTGCTCCTTGTAGACGTCGTCTAAGACATCCAGCCAGTTTTTTGTGATTTCCTTGCGCGAAAAAGAGAAATCATCCCTCTCTTTTTGCAGCTTCTTTATAGTAATATCGCGTTCCCGTATGATTTTCTCGTACTCCGCACGCAACTGCTTATAAGATTCACCGGAGCGGAATGCTTCCAGCTCCCGTTCTGCGGCTTTGAGCTTACATGATAATGAATTCATTCGGAGATTCTGCTGGTCATTCGTCACTTTCATCCTCCGGGGGTTCAACAGATGTTTTTCATATAACGGCATACTGTCTGGGGAACTGCTTGCGTGGCCCATCAAAAACAAGTATTTTTTCAGATCTCTGAAAGTTCCTGTATTTTTGCAAGTCGCCGCCTGCATTCTTTCAGGGATAAGGAAAGTTCCATACTCTGCTTTTTTAAAGCTGATATTTCCTCTTCGTTTTGCCTGAGTTTATCAGTCTGTTTCTGGCATAATTCCCTGAGTTCCCTGTCCTCATAATTGTTTTCCGGGATATCCGTCAGCTTGTTCTTTTTCGGTCTTCCCCTCCCGCCCGTTGGGACAATTTCGCCTGTTTCGTCATCAATTTTTCCGATTAGACAATATGTAATGACCTCCAATTTGCAGCAACGCGGATTTACCTGTATAC
>JAJQCB010000010.1 GCA_021203005.1 Clostridiales bacterium
CTTTATCGTATTGTTGCAGGCCATCTGAATGACTACCGCAAGAACCGGAAGGCCGCAGAAGCCCTGCAGGAATCCTCCCACATACATAGATGGCAGACTGGGATGAACCGCAATCAGGAAAAGGCCGCAGCCGAACAGCAGCGAAAATATAACCGACGTACGATTTTTAAACTTCCTGTACAGAACAAAACTAAGAAGGCCACCCAGCATTCCGCCAAAACTCATAACAGTCCCGCAATATCCCGTCTGTATGGATGTGCCCAGCTGAAATTCTGTAATTATATAGGTAGAATAATTCAAAGCAAGAATCATAATCGCCGTCTGGAACAAAAACGCTCCTGCTGTCAGTCCGGCAAGAAGCTGCACACCCCCGGCTCCAATGTTTTCCTGTCCGGGAACCTCCACAAAATCATCCGACCGAAACTCCGCCATGCTCGCGCCCTTCATTCTTGGAGTGACAAGCAAATAATAGATCGTCATTGGAATTAAAATGGCATAGACATAAAAAACTTTGTACCAGGAGCCGTCTGAGGCCAGCCTCCCCGCTATTCCCATGACCAGAAGAAGCGCGCCGTTTGTGACAACCCTGTTCATAGATAAAAGGAAACCGCTCGGGTCATATTCTCCGAACACGATATCTGTGACAGTTCCGCAGATAGCAAACGCAACGCCGCCCAGACATGTCACGAAAAGTGTAATGGAAAAAGAATTTTTTCCAATTGTCAGAATCAATACAGCTTCAATAATATACAGCAAAAATCCAGTCAGCATAATCATTTTACGGTCATAACGCTTACAAAGCGGTCCCAGCGGATAATTGCAGAAAATTGACAGAAGCGACGGTAATGTAATCACCATAATGACAATGTTTGTGTTGACTGCCGGAAACGCCGCATAGACATAGGCCAGTACCATACTAAGCAGCTGATATAGCTGTGCCGCAAAACTGCAGAACAGAATTGCGACAATCGCAGGTTTCGATAATCCTTTTTTCATTGGTTTCTCCTTTTTTCTTTCGCTCTTCACGAAATCCTTATTCATTTTCAAAAAATCTTCTTGGATTGCTAATCAGCATCTGGTCAATCTGCTCTTGAGTAACCCCGGCCTTCAATAACCCCGGCACTGCCTCTTCCATCACAACGGTCTGTTTCCAGTAGTCTTCTCCAAGCCCATACGCTTTCAGCGCAGGAGAATAATAATCCATATACGCCTGGGCATCATGTCCGAACACGATGCGATCCGCATAGCCTTCCCGGCAAAGCTTCGCCACAATCTCAATACGCCCATCAAGTGTTGGCATCCCCGGCATATTCATACCAAACCGATCCGCGCCTATCATGGCTCCCTGATCCATGATCTCCCTCAGGCAATCATAATCCGGCGCATCTCCGCAATGCCCAATCAGAACATGCGACGGGTCGACTCCTTCTTCTTTAAATATGCGAAGCTGATCCAGTCCGCTGTGGTTGGCCATGACCGAGTGCGTGGCTATAGGTATTCCTGTTTCCCGATGAGCCTGAGCAACCGCCCTGAGCGTCCGTTCCACATCCGGCGTGACTCCCTGCTTATCAGTGACTCCTTTGAGCAGCCCTGCCTTTACCCCGGTTCCGGCAATTCCTTCTGTCAGATCCCGGACAAAAAATTCCGTGAGAATATCCCGCTTACCTTTCTCTCTCGGTCTGAAATGAAAGTAATCCGGCAACACATCTTTTGTGTAGATTCCTGTGGATACAACGATATTCAGGTTTACTCCCTCATTCACCTGTTTCAGCAATGGAATATTGCGCCCCAGAAGAAGAATCGACTGATCCACGTAGGTACGGATTCCACTGTCTGCAACCTTCCGCAGTCTCTCAATTACAAGGCTGACTGTCTTCTGCGGATCCGATCCCAGGCTCAGGGACGGCTGATCGCGAAGCACATCATTATCCACACTGAATACATGATCATGCATCAATGTTTTTCCCATATCCGACGTAGCAACAGAACCCCGAACGGTCTCTATCATTTTCCTCATTGTTTCACCCCTTTCTGTACAAATTCATCCTGATCATGCGCACTTTTCAGATCTGTATTTATCATATTGCCTGTCCTGATTTTTGTACAGTTCGCAGATTTTATGATAATTTTTAAAAAAAACTAACGCAGACAATAGATTCATGTTATAATCTGCATAAAGTATCTGGCGTTCACCCCATTCCATTGTCCGGAGGATTTACTATTATGGAGCTCACACAACTGCTGCACTTTAAAACAATCGCTGAATGCGGACAGCTCACACTTGCCGCCTCTCAGCTTTATATAACCCCTCCCGCTCTGTCTCAGTCCATCCGCAAACTGGAAGAAGAACTCGGGGCGGATTTATTTATCCGTCGCCGGAAGACGATGGAACTTACAAGCATCGGCGAAGATTTTCTGGAGTATGTTCAGCAGGTATTCGATATTTTGGGACAGGCCAGGCAGCAAATCACCGTCGCAAAGGAACAACAGCTCACAACGGATCGGCTTCGGATTGGCTATACAGCGCCCGCTGCGCTTAAATTTTTAAATGGCGTGTATGCTGATTTTCCGCACACCACCAGATTGATTGCAGAAAACGAAGTACAAAATGAACTGAACAAGGGTTCTATTGACCTCGCCCTCTCTCTGGAACCTGCGTCCCGTGAAAACATCACCTGCATTTCTCTGCTGGATGAACGTTTTCTGATTGCCGTACCGCAGGAACATCCGCTGGCACAAAGGGAGAGTATCAGTGTTCGCGACTTACATCATCAGACATTCATCCGTCTTCTCTGTGACCAGGGAACCATCCGTGAGCGAATGGAACAACTGGAAAAATTTTATAAAATTAAAAGGTCGATTGTAAAATGAAGTTGAACACCTAAAAAATCCATAGCGATTGAA
>JAJQCB010000251.1 GCA_021203005.1 Clostridiales bacterium
TGCCGCTGATCGAGAGATTTACGGTGCCGAAACCGTTTGGTAAAGGAGGGGAGAAGTAATGAAAAATACAATCGTAAAAGACGCTTTGATCCTTTTTGCAATTACACTTGTCGCCGGCTTTGGCCTGGGTGCGGTGCATGAGATCACCTTAGAACCCATTGCCGCGGCGGAAGCGGAAGCCCAGCAGGAAGCCTATGAGACTGTTTTTGAGGATGCGGATTCCTTTGTTGACCTTCCGGGGTTCAGTGAGGAGAGTGCTGCCTCTGTTATGGTAGAGTATGGATATTCTGACGACACGATTGAAGGATGCGTGCAGGCGGTAGACGCAGACGGAAACCTGCTCGGCTATGTGATCAATGTCACAAATCCGAACAGCTATGGCGGTGATGTCACACTTTCTCTCGGTGTCCGTGTAGACGGTACCGTGAATGGGTATTCCATCACAGATATCAGCGATACCGCCGGACTCGGCATGAAGGCGAAGGAGGAAGCTTTTTATTCCCAGTTTGAAGATAAGCAGGTGGATATGTTTGTGGTGACCAAGACCGGTGCCACAAGCGACGATGAAATTGACGCCATCAGCGGCGCAACCATCACATCCGATGCGGTGACCAACGCGGTGAACGCAGGTCTCAGTTATTACAGATATCTGATGAATCTGACAGGAGGTGAACTTCTCAGTGAATAAGTGTATTGAACGATTACATAACGGTATTCTCAAGGAGAATCCCACCTTTGTTCTTCTGCTCGGTATGTGTCCGACGCTGGCTGTCACCACATCGGCGATGAACGGTGTCGGCATGGGCCTTTCCACCACGCTGGTGCTGGTTTTTTCCAACCTGATCATCTCGCTTCTTCGCAAGATTATCCCGGATAAGGTGCGTGTGCCCGCGTTTATTGTGGTTGTCGCATCACTGGTTACTATTGTGCAGTTTCTGTTAGAGGGATATCTGCCGGATCTGTATGATTCCCTCGGCATTTATATTCCGCTGATCGTGGTAAACTGTATTATCCTGGGCCGTGCTGAGAGCTATGCTTCCAAGAACGGATCGCTTACCTCTGTCTTTGACGGTATCGGCATGGGTCTTGGATTTACACTGGGTCTGACCTGCATCGGTATCGTGCGTGAGATTCTGGGCTCAGGACAGATTTTCGGTGTGCAGATTCTGCCGCTGGCGGATTCCGCTGCCGGTACCGCAGGGTATACACCGATTACGATTTTCGTATTGGCGCCCGGTGCGTTCTTTGTCCTGGCATTCCTGATCGCGATTCAGAATGCATACAAGAATGCGAGACGCAGGAAAGGTCTGAAAGTGAAAGAGGCGGCCGGATGCCTGGGCGGCGACTGCGCTTCCTGCGGCGAGGGTGTATGCTCTGTCCCTGAGAAAAAAGAGGCGACCCTGGCGGCTGCTGAGAAAAAAGAAGAATAGGAGGTAGGTTCAGATGAAAGAAGTTCTTTTGATTGCAATCGGATCTGCAATTGTGAATAACGTAGTGCTGAGCCAGTTCCTTGGCCTGTGCCCGTTCTTCGGCGTATCGAAAAAGGTCAATACGGCGGCCGGAATGGGAGCCGCGGTTATCTTCGTTATCACGATCGCATCCTTTGTGACAAGCGTATTGGATAAGTTTATTTTACAGCAGTTTGACCTGGTTTATCTGCGGACAATCGTATTTATTCTGGTCATCGCCGCGCTGGTGCAGTTTGTGGAGATGTTCCTGAAGAAATCCATGCCGCCGCTGTACAATTCCCTGGGTGTGTTTCTGCCGCTGATCACCACGAACTGCGCGGTGCTCGGTGTGGCGTTGAACAACGTGCAGTACGGGTACGGCATCGGCGTCAGCACCATCAACGGTCTGGCGACGGCGGTCGGATTTACTCTGGCAATTGTCATTATGGCCGGTATCCGGGAGAGCATTGAGTACAATGATGTCCCGCAGGCTTTCAAAGGCTCCGCCATCGTGCTGGTGACCGCCGGACTTATGGCGATTGCTTTCATGGGCTTTTCCGGCGTGATTTAAGGAGGTATACAGATGGATGTTCAAGCTATTATCATTGCCACCGTTGTGGTCGGCGTCGTTGGTATTGTCATCGGTATCGTCCTTGGAATTGCCGGTGAAAAGTTTAAGGTTGAGGTAGACCCGAATGAGGAGGCTGTCCTTGCTGCCCTGCCCGGAAATAACTGCGGAGGCTGCGGCTATGCCGGCTGTTCCGGACTGGCGGCTGCCATCGCGAAAGGCGAGGCGGAGGTCGGCGCCTGCCCGGTAGGCGGAGCGCCGGTCGCGGAGAAAATCGGCGCTATCATGGGTCAGGAAGTCGGCGAAGCTGTCCGTATGACAGCGTTTGTAAAGTGTGCCGGCACCTGCGAGAAAGCCGGTCAGGATTACAATTATATCGGCGAGCAGTCCTGCTCTATGGTAAAGTTCATCTCCAACGGAGGTCCGAAGTCCTGCAACTACGGCTGCATGGGATTCGGCGAGTGTGTGGATGCATGTCCGTTCGATGCGATTCATATCGTGGACGGTATCGCGGTAGTAGATAAGGACGAGTGTAAGGCCTGCGGCAAGTGCATCAAGGCCTGCCCGCAGAACCTGATCGAGCTGATCCCTTATGAGGCGAACCACGCCGTGCAGTGCAGCTCCAAAGACATGGGTAAGAATGTAATGAAAGCCTGCAAGGTGGGCTGTATCGGATGTAAGATGTGCATGAAAGTCTGCGAGGCGGACGCGATCACGGTCGAGAATAACATCGCACATATCGACCAGGAGAAGTGCACCGGCTGCGGCAAGTGCGCGGAGAAGTGCCCGAAGAAAATCATTTGCTGATGCAGACGTGAAACTGCTGCTTTTGTGCATGTGAGGCGAAGGACTGTGCATAG
>JAJQCB010000047.1 GCA_021203005.1 Clostridiales bacterium
ACTCTATGTCTATGGTTCCTATTGTGATCACGGCGACCAGCTACAGCAGTCAGCTTGAGATTACGAAGAGAAACTCTTATCTCCTGTTGAACGTGGAGAATGTGGTTTCTGACACGTATGATATTGAGGTTGTCACGGAGGGAGAACCGGCATCCGGATGCTATGTATCTTCTGTGACGGCATCTCCGGAGACAGTGAGCGTTTCCGGTCCGGAATCTGTGATAGATCAGATCGCTTCCGCCCAGGTTACACTGGATGTGAGCGGCGCGGCGCAAACCACATCTTCCACAGAGAATCTTGTATTTCTGGACGCGGACGGAAATGAAGTATCCCAGGACAGGCTGACGCTGGATGAGGCGGAGGCCGGTGTGGTTGCCACCGCAAAGATTCTGATGAGCAAAGAAGTAGATCTCTCCTTTGAGGTGACCGGCGAACCGGAGGACGGATATCGTTACAACGGTGAGATGGAGAGCGACGTGAATTCCGTGACTCTGATCGGAGACTGGGATACATTGAATGCGCTGGATGGATTATCTATATCTTCTACCCAATTGAGTGTGGACGGTGCAACAGAAACAGTGACCGCAGTGATTCACCTGCCGGATTATCTGCCGGACGGCGTTTCCCTGGCATCGGATGAGGAAGAAGATGTCACGGTTACAATTGTGATTGAGGCACAGACTACGGTAGAAGTGGAAATGCCGGTTTCTAATATTACCTGTACCGGTCTGGCAGATGGCCTGGAGCTGAGCTATAACAGTGACACGGCGACGGTGCGTATCACCGGTTATGAGGAGGATCTGACCGCTATCAACGGAGAGAGCATTTATGGCACGCTGGATGCTTCTGATCTGGAAGCCGGGACCTATAATGCTACGCTCCAGCTTGACGAGGAGTATGGAGAAAAAACAGAAGCATCTGTTTCCGTCACGATTACGGGTACTGCTGCATCCGATGAATCAGAGGGCAGCAGCCAGACAGAAACGGAATCGGATTCACAAATACAGGAGAACAGTTCGGAGGAGTAAAAGATATGGTAAGCGAGAGGGTTGTGATTAAACATCCGGCAGGATTGCATCTTCGTCCTGCCGGAAATCTGAGCAATCTGGCAGCGACATTTCAATCGTCAATTTCGATGCACAAGGGAAATAAAACCGCTGACGCCAAGAGCCTGCTGGCTATACTTGGGGCTTGCGTAAAAATGGGTGATGAGTTAGAATTCATTTGCGAGGGCGAGGATGAGGAAGCTGCTCTTGCTGCAGTGATTGAAATGGTGAAAAATCTTTGAGTACAATACTTTTCAGGAAGGACATAAGATATGGATCATTTAGATGAACTGGAAGCTGAAGCGATATACATTATGCGGGAAGTGGCAGCAGAGTGTGAGAATCCTGTGATGCTTTATTCCATAGGCAAGGATTCCTCCGTGATGCTGCATCTGGCGCTGAAAGCCTTTTTTCCGGAGAAACCGCCTTTCCCGTTTCTTCATGTAAATACGACCTGGAAGTTTAAGGAAATGATTTCGTTCCGGGATGAGGTCACTGAAAAATACGGCATCGAGATGCTGGAGTATATCAATGAGGAAGGACTCCGGCAGGGGATCAATCCTTTTGACCACGGTGCTGCCTACACAGACATTATGAAAACGCAGGCGTTGAAGCAGGCTCTGAATAAGTATGGGTTTACAGCCGCCTTTGGAGGCGGCCGCCGCGATGAGGAGAAGAGCAGGGCGAAAGAGCGGATTTTCTCGTTCCGCAACGCGGAGCACGCCTGGGATCCGAAGAACCAGAGGCCGGAGATGTGGAAGCTGTTCAACACGGAGATTAATAAAGGGGAGAGTATTCGAGTATTCCCCATCTCAAACTGGACCGAGAAAGACATCTGGCAGTATATCAAGAGAGAGAATATAGACATCGTACCTCTTTACTTTGCCGCGGAACGCCCCATGGTGGAGCGGGACGGCAACCTGATCATGGTGGACGACGACAGGATGAGACTGTTGCCCGGTGAGAAGCCCATGATGAAAAAAGTCCGTTTCCGTACGCTGGGATGTTATCCGCTTTCCGGCGGCGTGGAGTCGGAAGCTGACACCCTGGATGGCATCATCCGGGAAACCCTGAGTGCGGTTTCCTCGGAGAGAACCAGCCGCGTGATTGATAAGGACGGCGGTGCGGCCAGCATGGAAAAGCGTAAGAGGGAGGGTTATTTCTAATGGATGCATTGCTGAAATTTATCACTTGCGGAAGTGTGGATGACGGAAAATCCACCCTGATCGGTCATATGCTTTACGATGCCAAACTGATTTTTGCAGATCAGGAACGCGCGTTGGAGCTGGAGTCTAAAGTGGGATCCAGAGGCGGAGAGATTGATTACAGCCTGCTGCTGGACGGCCTTATGGCGGAGCGTGAGCAGGGGATCACCATCGATGTGGCATACCGGTATTTTACTACGGATAACCGCTCTTTTATCGTGGCGGATACGCCGGGACATGAAGAATATACGAGAAATATGGCGGTCGGAGCTTCCTTCGCGGATCTGGCCGTGATCCTGGTGGATGCGAGCCAGGGCGTTCTGACACAGACCAGGAGACATACCCGGATCTGTTCGCTGATGGGCATCAAGCATTTCGTCTTTGCCATCAATAAGATGGATCTGATCAACTATGAGAAGCGCAAATTTGACAAGATCCGGAAGAATATTAACGTTCTTCTGGCGGAGTTTGATTATAAGACAGCGGCGATGATTCCGGTATCAGCTACGGAGGGCGACAATATCACCAGCCGCTCCGACCGGATGCCGTGGTATACGGGGGAACCGCTTCTGACCTATCTGGAGAATATCGATGTGAAAGAGGATCCGGCCGAGTCCGGATTCACCATGCCGGTGCAGCGGGTCTGCCGCCCGAACCACACGTTCCGCGGATTTCAGGGACAGATTGAGAGCGGGCAGGTGGCGGTGGGAGACCGTATTACTGTGCTGCCCAGCGGGGAGACCGCGCAGGTCGCCTCCATCCATCAGGGATTTGATAAAGTGCAGGCCGGTGCTGCGGGGCAGGCGGTTACCATTCAGCTGGATACCGAGATCGATATTTCCCGCGGGTGTGTGCTGGTAAATGAGGCGCAGGAGTATGTCAATACATTGTTTTCTGCCACTCTATTGTGGATGGACGACGAAAAGCTGGTGGAGGGCAAGAATTACCTGCTGAAGATCGGGACGCAGAAAGTGCCGGCCACCGTGATGAACATCAAATACAAGATCGACGTCAATTCCGGCGAGGAAGTATATGCCGATGCGATTTACAAGAATGAGATTGCCCGCTGTGAGATTGCGGCCGCATCCAGGATTGTGTTTGACAAATTTGAGAAAAACAACGCGCTGGGTTCGCTGATCCTGATCGACCGCGTGTCCCACATGACCTCCGCCTGTGGCGTCGTGGAGCACTCGCTGAACCGGGGAGACAACCTGACCTGGCATGATATGGATATCACAAGAGAGTTCCGTGAAAAGCAGCTGGGGCAGACGGCCAGGACGATCTGGTTTACCGGACTTTCCGGCGCGGGGAAATCCTCCCTTGCCAACGAGCTGGAGAAGCGGCTTGCCGCCATGGGCAGGCACACGATGCTGCTGGACGGGGACAATGTCCGGATGGGGCTGAACCGGAACCTGGGCTTCCGCGAGCATGACCGGATTGAGAACATCCGGCGGATCGCCGAGGTGTCAAAGCTGATGAACGACGCGGGTCTGATCGTGCTGACATCCTTTATCTCGCCGTTTGTCCATGACCGGAGGCGCGCCCGCGAGATCATCGGGGACGCGTTTATTGAGGTATATGTCAATACCCCGATCGAGGAGTGCGAGCGCCGCGATGTGAAAGGACTTTACCGGAAAGCGCGTCAGGGAGAACTGGACAACTTTACGGGCATTTCCAGTCCCTATGAGGCACCGGAGCACCCGGATGCGGTGATTGACACCAGCAAAGGGACGCTGGATGAGTGCGTGGAGGATCTGCTGGAGCAGTTGAAGGGAATTCTGTGAGATTTTTGTTATATGAGGAAATGTTACTATTCACAGTCCTCCACTCCCCATGCGCAATTCGCGCCTGCTTGTGCAGGCTCACCCGCCCGCTTATGCGTGCTGGAATTGCTTATGTGGGTGGAGTTCCTGCTTCACAGGTTACATCGGCATCGTGATACAGTCTCTTACGTGCAAGCACGACGATCCTGTGTCACAATACCGATGCACTGTGAATAGTAACGAGGAGGTAACAGGATGGGAAAATATTTCGGAACAGACGGTTTCCGCGGGGAGGCCAATAAGACGCTGACCGTGGAGCACGCCTACAAGGTGGGGCGTTTTCTGGGGTGGTATTATCACGAACTTGGCGGAAACAGAGCGAAAATCGTGATAGGAAAGGATACCCGGAGATCCAGCTATATGTTTGAGTATTCGCTGGTGGCCGGGCTGACGGCCTCCGGGGCGGACGCCTATCTGCTGCATGTCACCACGACGCCCTCCGTATCTTATGTGGTGCGGACAGAGGATTTTGACTGCGGTATCATGATATCCGCGAGCCACAATCCTTATTATGACAACGGCATTAAGCTGATCAATAACCGCGGGGAGAAGATGGATGAGAAGACCATCTCCTACATCGAGGATTATATCGACGGGCATGTCAACCTGTTCGGGGAGGAGACGGATGAGATCCCCTTTGCCACGCGGGATTCCATCGGATGCACGGTGGACTATGCGGCGGGAAGAAACCGTTATGTGGGATATCTGATCTCTCTGGCAACGCATTCGTTCCGCGGGATGCGGATCGGCCTGGATTGCGCCAACGGAAGCGCATGGATGATCGGAAAGAATGTCTTTGACGCCCTGGGCGCAAAGACCTATGTGATCAACGCGGAACCCAACGGCATGAACATTAACAATAACGCCGGCTCTACGCACATCGAGGTGCTGCAGCAGTTTGTGAAGGACAAGCATCTGGATGCGGGCTTCGCTTATGACGGCGATGCGGACCGATGCATCGCTGTGGACGACCAGGGAAATGTGGTCAACGGCGATCTGATCCTCTATGTATATGGCAGATATATGAAAGAGAGAGGAAAGCTTCTGAACAACACGGTCGTCACGACGGTGATGTCCAATTTTGGTCTCTACAAAGCATTCGACGAGGCCGGGATTGACTATGAGAAAACGGCTGTGGGCGATAAGTATGTCTATGAGTGCATGCAGAAGAACGGACACCGCATCGGCGGAGAGCAGTCCGGGCATATCATCTTCAGCAAATATGCCACCACGGGGGACGGTATTCTGACCTCCCTCAAAGTGATGCAGGTTATGCTTGCGAAAAAAATGCCGCTGTCAAAGCTGACGGAGCCGGTGAAAATCTACCCGCAGGTGCTCAAAAACATCCGCGTCAGAAACAAGGCGGAGGCACAGAACGACCCGGATGTGCAGGCGGCCGTAGAGCAGGTCGCGGGATTGCTCGGCGATTCGGGCCGGATCCTGGTCCGCGAGAGCGGCACTGAGCCGGTGATCCGCGTCATGGTGGAGGCGGAGACAGAAGAAATCTGTGAGCACTATGTCAACCAGGTGCTCGACGTGATCCGCGCCAAGGGGCACGCGGAGTAAAAAAATAGAAAGAGGTGAGTTGTGTGGTAGAATTAGACCAGTTCAAATCCAGTTTGAACGCATACCGACACCCGCTGCAGGAAGTAAGGGATTCACTTTGACCTCGCTAACAAAGAGCAGAGGATAGAGGAACTCGAGCGGGAGATGGAGGCGCCGGATTTCTGGAATGATCCGGAGCGCTCCCAGCAGATGATGAGAGAACTGAAAAGTAAAAAAGATGACGTGGAGGTGTTTCGTCACCTGACTTCCATGATGGAAGATATCGAGGTGATGATTGAGATGGGATACGAGGAGGAGGACGCCTCGTTGATCCCGGAGATTGCGGAGATGCTGGAAGAGTTTCAGACTACCTTTGAGAGTATCCGTATGAAGACCCTCCTGTCCGGGGAGTTCGACGGCAATAATGCTATTGTGACGCTCCATGCAGGGGCCGGCGGGACCGAGGCCTGCGACTGGGTGAGCATGCTGTACCACATGTATACCCGCTGGGCGACGGCAAAAGGGTATGACCTGGAGGTGCTGGACTATCTGGACGGCGATGAGGCGGGCATTAAGTCTGTCACGTTCCAGGTAAACGGCGAGAATGCTTACGGGTATCTGAAATCGGAGAAAGGCGTTCACCGCCTGGTCCGCATCTCACCGTTTAACGCGGCGGGAAAACGGCAGACGTCCTTTGCGTCCTGTGATGTGATGCCTGAGCTGGAGGAGAACCTGGAAGTCGAGATCAACGAGGATGAGCTGCGGATCGATACCTACCGTTCCAGCGGCGCCGGCGGCCAGCATATCAACAAGACGTCCTCCGCCATCCGGATCACGCACCTGCCCACCGGCATTGTGGTGCAGTGCCAGAATGAGCGTTCCCAGCACATGAACAAGGACAAGGCCATGCAGATGCTCAAGTCCAAGCTGTATCTGCTGAAACAGCAGGAGAACCAGGAGCGTGTGGATGATATCCGGGGAGACCTGACCGAGATTGGCTGGGGAAATCAGATCCGCTCCTACGTGATGCAGCCGTATAAAATGGTAAAAGACCTGCGGACAAACGAGGAGACCGGCAATGTGGACAGCGTGATGGATGGAAATCTTGATCCGTTTATGAACGCGTATCTGAAATGGATCGCGCTGCAGGGATAAAAACCGTGAAAACCGTGAATAATAATACCCGGCAGTTATAAAACAGAAAAAGGAGTATGGATGGAACAAAAAACCCTGCGGACGAAACGCGATACGGAATATAAGACAGAGAAAAGCGGGAACCGGCATGACGCCGGCTGCCCGGCTTTTCTGCCTCTGATCAACAGTGCTTTTTCTCCCGGCCGCTGCCTGGAGACGATTCGTGCGGTGGAGGATCCCGTTCAGAGAGATATCGCCTTTGCGGAATACCATTACTTTACGGGACATCCGAAAGAGGCAATCCGCGTCGTAGAGCCTTACATGAAGAGCAGCGATCCGTATCTTTGTCTTCCTGCATGCTTTATGTACGCCTATGCCAGTTTCTCCACAGACGGCATGCAGGATGCATATGATACACTGATCTCGCTCAGGGGGTCTTTTAAAGAGATATCAGAGCAGGAAGATACGCCGCATTCCCTGAGATCTCTGACCGCTTTTATCAGCGGGGCGGCACAGATCCTGCTGTATCTTCCGAGCGAGGACGATTCGGCTTTCAAAATGACAAATCTGCAGGCTCTGCCGCCGGGACTGCGCTCCTTTGCCTGCTATGTCTGGGCGCACCGTATCTGTTCGGAGGGGGATTTTGCAAAAAGCCTGGGCATTGTGGAAACTGCGCTTGCATTCCAGTCCGAGGTCTATAACATCGCTACGATCTATCTGCATGTGGTCGCAGTTATGGATTATATCGGACTAAAGGAACCCGAAAAAGCGAAAGAGCAGATGCAGATCGCGTGGGAGCTGGCCAGACCGGACGGTCTCTTTGAGGTGTTCGGTGAGCATCATGCTTATCTCGGCGGACTGGTGGAGGCGATGTTTAAGAAAGATTATCCGGAGGAATTTAAGCGGATCATCGAAATCACCTGCAATTTTGCAAACGGATGGCGGAAGATGCACCGGAAATTCACCGGAGATCACCTGGTCGATAACCTGACGACGACGGAGTTTGCCGTCGGCATGCTGGCTGCGCAGGGCTGGTCCAACCGGGAAATCAGCGAGCAGATGGATATCTCCATCAATACGGTGAAATTCCATATGATGGAGATCTTAAATAAACTGGAGATCTCAAAACGGTCGGAGTTGAAAGAGTATTTGTTGAGGTAGGGGCAATGCACCCTACCCATTTTTTGTCAAAAAAGAATAGTGCAAAATGGGGGGGGTGCATGTTATAATGGTTAATCAAGTATAATACATATGGTCATAAACATACAGAATAATGCTAACAAGGCGGAAAACGCATGGCGGACAAAGATTTAAGAAAGATGAACCGCTCGGAGCTGATTGAGATTATCTACGCGCAGCAGCAGAACGAGGAAGCTTCCGGAGAGGCGTCTGACGAGGTAAAAGCGGAGCGCGAGCGCCTGCAGTATCAGCGGCGGTTTCGGCGGACGCTTCGCTCGACCGTGTATGCGCTTGTGGTCGTCGCCGCGGTGGCGATTTTGATCTCCACGATGTTCCTGCCGGTGCTGAAGGTATCCGGCACGAGCATGGAGCCGACGCTCTCCGACGACGATATCATCGTTCTGGCAAAGACCGGTGATTTCGAGACCGGCGACGTCGTGGGCTTCTATTATCAGAACAAACTGCTCTTAAAGAGAGTGATCGGCGCACCCGGGGATGTGATCGATATCGACGATGAGGGAAATGTCATCGTCAACGGCGAGCTTTTAGACGAGCCGTATCTCACCGAAAAAGCACTCGGCGAGACCGACCTGGACTATCCCTACCAGGTGCCGGAGAGCCGCTACTTCGTGATGGGAGACAACCGCGCGGTATCGGTTGATTCCAGAAGCAGCGCGATCGGCTGCATCGAGGCCGACCAGATCGTCGGGAAAGTCGTCTTTAGGGTATGGCCGCTGAAGAGGCTTTCATGGATACATACATCCGGATAAAAAGTTACGATTCGCAGCCGGCAGAGTCATAAGCACAGACTTGCCGTGATCCAGATCGTAACGTTGTAAATAAAAAGGATCTATCTAATAAACCCAATTAAAAAAAGGAGACAACAGGATGAAAAAGAAAGGCATCAAAAGACTCTTGGCAATGGTATTCGCGTTTGTGCTGATGTTCTCGTGCATGAGTACGGCGTGGGCGGCTGACGAGGGAAAGATTAAAATTACAAATGTGCAGAGCGCCAACCATACCTATGAAGCTTATCAGATTTTCTCGGGCACGGTGAGTGGGGATACCATTGGAAATATTGTCTGGGGAGGTGGTATATCAGAAGATCGCACATATACAGATGATAATAACGAAACGGTGACAGAAAATATTTATACTGCCCTGGCTAAACTTACGGTGACCGCGGGAGTCTATCCTTTTGCTAGCTGTAAAACTGCTGCAGAAGTTGCAGCGGTTTTGGCAAATTATAGTGATGATTCGGATATGCTATTGTTGTTTGCGGATTGTGTAGCAGATTTTGTCACGACGAGTACCGGAACAGTAACATATGCACAAGAGTCGGATGGTTCGTACACGTATACAATCAGTGGTTTGACATCCGGGTATTATCTTGTTATTGATGAAACCGATAGCAGTCTGATTGGTTCAGGAGAAGCATATACTCATTATATTGTGCAGGTGGTGGGAACAGCAGAAATCTCGGTGAAAGAAGTAAATCCTACTGTCAAAAAAGTAATTGATGATGGAACAGATGATGGGACTAATGCGACTTCTGCCAGTGCGGGAGATACCGTAACATTTAAATTGACGGGTACAATACCAAGCGATCTCAGTGCCTACAGTTCATATACATATCAGTTTGTTGATACGTTGTCTAAAAATTTATCGTTAGATGAAAGTAGCATAACGGTTGTTGCTGAGGGATATGTTGCTACGTCGGATTTAGATTATGATAGTTCAAAAACATATTATACATATGATAAATCATCTGGTGTTTATAGCGTTGTAACAGGCATAAGTGTATTTGCAGATAATACAACATATTATGAAAAGGATACTAAAACCTTGACGGCAGGTACTAATAACGATTATGTTGTTGAAACCTCAACAGATACATCATCGGGAAAAACCACACTGACAATTACTTTGAATGATGCGAAAAGCCTTGCGGGTTATACCATCACCGTGACTTATGAAGCAACGTTGAAAGCTGATGCCGTGGCGGGAACAGCAGAAACCAACAGCGTTTATCTGGTCTATTCGAATAATCCGAATGGCAACGGTACGGGGGAAACGACAATGTATACCGTTTACGTGCATACTTTTGATCTGGTGGTAAATAAGACGGATGGCACTGATGGCTTGGCCGGTGCCGGTTTTACTCTATATAAGCAGGTTTCTATTACGTCATTTGAAAGTGGTGTGACATATTTTACTTACTCGAGCGGTGACACCGCAATGACGGAAGTTACGGATACTTCTGGAACCCCAAATTCCAATACGGATTATTATGTTGCTGTCGGTAGTGAAGTGTCAGTTGATGATACAACATATAAGGCAACTTTCAATGACCTCGGCGAGGGTACATATGTTCTCGTGGAGACCACCACGCCGAACGGTTATAATACAACAGCTGCGGTTAAATTTGAAATTACTGCAACCTATGATACCACTGATGGTAGTACTGTAACAAAACTGGAAACTGATAATGCTACTGTCACAGCAGACACGACGAATACAACAACAACGCTGACCACAACTGTCATAAACCAAGCCGGCTCGGAACTTCCTGAGACCGGCGGCCGCGGCACGACGATGTTCTACATCATCGGCGGCATCTTAGTCTTCGGCGCAGCAGTCCTTCTGATCACCAGAAGACGTATGGGCAGAGAGGAGTAATTATTACTTCACTTCGAGCATTGAAAACGGCGAACGGCAACAACGCTGCCGTTCGCCGTTAAGAACAGGAGCGCAACAAAGGACCAGTGACGTATGAGGAAACAAGGGAAACGAAAGCAAAAACGCCTGTCGACGATTCTCATTGTAGCTGTTTTACTCGTTGGGCTGGTCGTGCTGTCGTATCCCACCGTCAGCAGCTGGTGGAATTCCAAAGTCCAGAGCCGCGCGGTTGCCACATACGATGAGGCGGTGGCTGCACTCAGCGCGGAGGATTATACCGCGTACTTTGAGGCGGCGGAGGACTACAATGAGGCGCTCGCCGCGCTCGGCAGTTCGACGGCGCTTTACTCGCCGGAGCTCGTGGAGGGCTATGAGGAGCTTCTGGACGTCACGGGCACCGGCATCATGGGCTATATTACCATTGAAAAAATCGATGTGGAGCTGCCCATCTACCACGGCACGGATAGCAGCGTCCTGGCTGCCGGCGCCGGGCATCTGGAGGGGTCCAGCCTGCCGATCGGCGGGGAAAGCACCCATTCGGTGATTTCCGCCCACCGGGGACTGGCGTCTTCCACACTTTTTACCCATCTGGATCAGATGGAAGTGGGAGATACGTTTACCATTACCGTTTTGAATCAGGTGGTGACCTATGAGGTGGACCAGATTACAATCGTCCTGCCGACGGAGATTGAGAACCTGTATATCGAGGACGGGCAGGATTACTGTACGCTGATGACCTGTACGCCGTACGGGATCAACACGCACCGGCTTCTGGTGCGTGGGCACCGGATTGAAAATGCTGCGGGAAGTACCCACGTGACGGCGGACGCCGATCAGGTACAGCCGCTTATCGTGGCGTGTTTTGTGGCGATTCCCATGCTGGCGGCGCTTTTGATCTGGCTGCTTGTCAGCACGCGAAAGCACAAGAAACGTTCACAAAAGCAGGAGATTTCATGAAAATCATTTTGCATAAACTTCTTACGGGGATGCGTCCCTCGAAAAAAACATATCAGATGATCCCGGTCCTGCTGCTGGCGGCGGTTTTGTTTTGCGGCACGAGTCTTACTGTTTTTGCGGCCGCGGACAGCGCTTCTCTGGATTGGTCGATGTCGGGCAAAAGCTCGATCACCGTGGAAATGACGGACGAGGACGGGAACGCGGTCACCGCGGGTGCGCTGACCCTTTATCAGGTAGCTTCCCTTTCCGTAAATGACGGCAATTTCGTTTATACTTATACAGATGCCTTTGCGAATTGCGGTCTTTCTCTGGAAAGCGGCTCCTCGAGCGCTGACAGCCAGATAGCGGATGCCTCCGGGGATATGGTCACTCTGGCGGCGGATCTGGCTGATTATGTCAGCGAAAGCGGGATTTCCGGAACTGCGGTTGCGAATACGGACGGAACCGTAACGTTTGATAATCTGACGTTTGGCTTATACCTGATCGTGCAGACCGCAGACGCGGAAGGGTATGAATCGGTAAATCCTTTTGTGGTGACGCTGCCGTTGTCGGAGGATGGCGCCTGGGTCTATGCGGTGGACGCCAGCCCGAAGATGGGGACACTGACGCCGGATACGGAAACCCCGGGGGAGCCGGGAGATTCCGAGGAGCCGGAAGATTCAGAGGAACCGGGGGATTCGGAGGAACCGCAAGGCTCGGGGGAGACGGGAGACAACCCGGGCGATACGGCGGACACGACGCCTTCGGGTACAACAGAGGATGAGACAGACGAGTCCTCCGAATAGGTTTCGACTTCCGGGACGGATGAGACGCTGCCGCAGACCGGCCAGCTGTTCTGGCCGATTCCGATATTGGCGGCGGGCGGCGTGGCGTTGTTTGTGACAGGCGGCGTGATGGTCTGCTGTGACCGGAGAAAGAAGCATGTTTCATGACACGAAAAATCGGATTACTTTTGATGGAATTGGGCACAGTGTTGGTGATACTCGCACTGGCTCTCCTTTTATATAACCAGTGGCAGGCTTCGCAGGCGCAGGAGGCCGCAACCGAAGTGGTTTCTCTCCTCGATGAGGCGATCGAGGAAAATTCCTCCCGGATTCAGACGGAGGATGAGGCGGACGGCGAGATGGATATCATCGAGATTGACGGATATGAGTATATCGGCACGCTCACTATCGACCGTTTCGGGCTGGAGCTGCCGGTCATGTCCGAGTGGAGCTACGCGGGGATGAAAATCGCGCCAGGGCGCTATAACGGCTCCGTGTGGTCGGACGACCTGGTCATCTGCGGACACAATTATTCCCGCCATTTCGGAAATCTGAAATCGCTCGAGGCGGGGGATACCCTTTATTTTACCGATGTAAACGGAAACGTTTTTTATTATGAGGTCACGGAGGTTGCAACTCTGGCGCCGACCGACGTGGAAGAGATGGTAAGCCGGGCGGAGGATGAGTGGGACCTGACGCTGTTTACCTGCACTATCGGCGGGCAGGCGCGCGTCACCGTTCGGTGCAGCAGCATGGAGTGATTTCCGTGATCGAACTTATACAACGTAGCAAAGTTCTAATTTGTGTAATCGAAGCTATGCAAAGCAGGTCATGAATGGAGCGCTTACGGTTCGATTTATGAATTTGGAACACGTGGGTATCATACCCTTTTGTCACTTTAATCATATTGATTCGAGATGTAAGTATGGACAAGATCGTAAAAACTTATGTGGAAAAGTTCAAAGAGAAGCGCAGGAAAAAAACGGCAGATGGCAATGCTTCTGGCTGCTCCTGCGCTAATTTTGGCGGTCGTTGTCTGTTGGCAGCTTCATCTCACCGGGATTGCGCTGACGGATGAGAATGCTTCCGTAAAACCTGATGCAGAGGAGAGTGTTATTTATACCGCAGATGCGGAAGAGAGCGTTACTTATACCGCGGATGCGGAAGAGAGCGTTACTTATACCGCGGATGCGGAGGAGTGCGTTATTTATACCGCGGATGCTGTGGATGAGGGCGATATGGCGGTGACCGTGACCGCCCCGGAGGGTGCGCTTCCGGAAAGGGCGGAGCTTTCTGTCACTCTTTATGACGAAACCTGCGAGGAGTATTCTGCCGCCGGTGAGAGCATCGGATACGATGCGGACGATGAGGAAACCGGCATGACCGCGATGGACATTTCCTTCCTTGTGGATGGTGAAGAGGCGGAGCTCTCGGAACCGGTTAAGGTAAGCATAGATATGTCTGCGATACTTCCGGAAGATGCAGATCTCGAAACCGTGGAAGTGAGCCTGCTGCGCGAGACAGAGGACGGCGTGGAAGCCGAGCTGGTCGCAGATGCGACGGATGAGACTCAAGGGACGGTGGATCCGGAGACTGGGATAGTTGAGTTTGAGGCGGAGAGTCTCTCGATGTTTACAATTAGTTGGAAATACTTGGCTCAATCGGGCGGGGAAACGGATCAGCAGACGCAGACGAGCACGTCTGATCTTACGGCGGCCGCCGATTCTTCCGCTAGCACAGAAGACAAAGCTGATGCGTCCGGAACCCTTAGTGCAGCTTCAGAGACAGAAAATGAGATTGATGATGAGGATGAGGGTGAGGATGAGAGTGAATCGGCAGCTCTGACCTATGAGGCTGCGTGTCATATCGTCTCTGTCGCCAATAGTGCGGGTACTGCTGACGTTGAGGAAGGTGAGGAACTGACGGTGACTGTGACCGCCCCAGAGGGTGCGCTACCGGAGGGTGCGGAGCTTTCTGTCACTCTTTATGACGAAACCAGCGAGGGATTTGCTGCCGCCGGTGAGAGCATCGAATATGACGCGGACGATGAGGAAACCGGCATGGCCGCGATGGACATCTCTTTCCTCGTGGACGGCGAGGAAGTGGAACCTTTGGAACCGGTTACGGTAAGTATTGATGTGGCGGCTGTCCTTCCGGAGGATGCGGATCTCGAAACCGTGGAGGTGAGCCATCTGTGCGAGACAGAGGACGGCGTGGAAGCCGAACTGGTGGCGGATGCAACGGATGAGACGGAGGGGACCGTGGATCCGGAGACCGGGGTCGCGGAGTTTGAGGTCGAGAGCTTCTCAACGTTTACGATTAGATGGAGTAGTAGTGGGAATGGTGGGCAGCAATCTTCCACAAGTATCACAGCGACGACGTATATTTACGGTACAAGCACTACCATCGGTTCAGGAAATACTTCATTGACGGGTACATCCGGAACGGCGTTTGATTTGACCAGCAGTAATTCTGATTTGGAAATTGATGGATATACTTTGGTCAGCGCCAGCATAACATATGATGGAACGACGTACAATGATATAACTGCAATAACGGTTACTATCACCAACAATAGGGGAAATACTACTTACACATATTCCTATACGGACAGCAGTGGAACTTATCAACTTTACTCTGGAAGCAGGTCTCAGACGGTCACTATTTCCTTGTATTATGCAGTATATACCGTAACTATCACCGCTACAAAGACCGATACCGGTTATCTGCTGACGGCCACCCCTTCTGGTTTTACGAGTGATAACATCACTTATGATTGGTCTGACAGTACTATTCCGGAGGGAGCGACCTTGGTAGATAATGGCGACGGGACTGCGACTTTGACCTGGGAAAAAGGGGAAAATGGTTGGAGTGAAAGTACCAGTGATTACACTGACAGCGGTTCAACTGGAGTCAGTGCGACCATCAAAGTGACAGCGACATCCTCTTATACAGATGAAGATAGTGGAGATACCGTGACAGAGAAAGCGTCTGATTCGTTGACGGTTTCGTCTGTTTATGTGCGGGTATATGTTTATGTGGCGGCCTATGATGATGATGGAAATCTTTTCTCGGATGAGATGTTGAGTGAATTGGGGATCGACAAGAGCACGCTGGATGCCAGTGGTTATTTTCCTGCCGGCGAGATTAAGCTGGATGTGTCATTCCTGTCCGGGAAAAACTATACTACTCAGGGAGCAGCTTTGCTGACAAGTGCCAGTGACTGGACGGACTTGTTGGCGGCACTGTCAGTAATGGATACATCCACATTGATTGATATGACTGGCATGACTGTTGATAATCCGACTTATGCTATAGACTATTCGCCAAATGCAGACAACAACGTAGGTAGTTATATTTCGATGGCAGCACAGGATGTGGGTTATACCTGGGGCAGTCAACATTCAGCCCTGTTTCGTTGGAATATGTCAACTTCCTATGGTTTTGCAGATCAGTCTGTGCGATATCATCTTGATCTGAGGTTTACCACCAACAAGATTACTTTTGTCACTGGCAACAATAATATTACATACGGCACTGCGGAAGATGGTACTACGATTGACAGCAGGGTCTATATTACCGGTTCGACAATTCAGGATACAGATAATCTGACTGTGCCTGACGGATATAAGTTTGCCGGGTATTATACAGATGCGGATTTTACTACTGTCTGGAACGGTGTTGGCACATCCATTACGGAAGATGTAACGGTGTATATTAAGCTTGTGCCTGCATCCTACATAGTTTTGAACTATAAAGTCGCTCAGGGCGAAGGTACTCTGACTGCCTATTACGAGGGAGTAGAAGTGGATGCAGCCAGTGCAGCTGGATCCACTGCTACTGCTGCGAACGGGTATGAGTTTGAGGGATGGTATTACGACGAAGAATGTACTCAGAAAATTGCAGATGACGTTTCTGGAACAACACTGACCCCGACCAAACCAACGGGTGGCTGGGTGGATGGAACGACTTACTACGCTAAATTTGTCCCCATTAGTTATGACATTACCCTGCAAAAAGTAGATGCTGATACAGGTAAGACAACCCTTTCCGGTGCGTCCTTCACCCTCTCCAGAACAGATACGGATAATGAGATAACCTATTATTCCTATAATGATACCAACGGCGTAAGCTGGGTGAGCGATGAAGATGATGCCTCAACCATCACCACTGGCTCGGACGGCACAGAAACCATTCACTCCCTGAACACCGGCTACACATACACCCTGACTGAGACGGCTGCTCCGGACGGTTATAATCTCTTGAGCTACAGCATTACTTTTGAGATATCCGGTGGTGAAATTGTGAATGCCGTTTATGGGACAGGCAGTATATCCGGCGTGGTATCTGTGAGTACTGACGGGCTGACCATCACAGTCACCAACACCGCGGGTTACGAGCTCCCCGAAACCGGCGGCTCCGGTACCTGGCCGTACATCCTGATCGGCCTGCTCCTTAGTGGCACCGCCATGTTCCTGCTTGCATGGCGCAGGAGAAGAGCACAAATGTAGAAATCCAAAACAAAATCAGGAATGCATAAATCCGGTCCGGCGGGATGCCATTTGCCCCGCCGGACCGGACTGATTTTTGTTACGTATTTTCGTATTTGGCAAGCCTGGAAGAAAGATACTCAATCTTTGCGGCCTGTTCGGCGTTGGCATTCTGCAGATCAGCGTTGGCATTCTGCAGATCAGCGTTGGCATTCTGCAGATCAGCGTTGGCATTTTGCAGATCGGCGTTAGCATTCTGCAGATTTGTGTTTTCGTTTTGCAGGTCAGCATTTGCTTTTTGTTGCTCGGCAAGTTGGGCTTCTGTTTGCTTTATCTTAACTTCCCTCTTATGCTGAAATGCATAATAGTCATCCCGTGTCTGACACTGGAGGCGGATGTTTTCTTCTGCATTCAGTTCATATAAGGTTTCGGCGGTGTCACGGATATCCGTATATTTCTCGGCAAGCATTTGAACCTCCTTCCACGTGGTGGCTTTGAAGAGCGAAGCCCAGTAGTCAATATGGAACTCCTTGTCTTCCTTGGTTGCTAAGTTAATCTTAGTTAAGTCTACCACAGAGAGACGGAATTTGTCACTATAAACATGATGATTTTTGATGTTCAGCATCATATGAGTGGCATAGAATTCCGGCACTTCCGGGAACGGGGTGAAGTTGAGAAAGCCGATGTGTATAGCGGGAGATACTTCTGCATAGTCTTCGCCTTTTGAAAGACTGTCGAAGGTGCGGCAGAGATAGATCAGGGACCGTTCCGCCCAGTTGTATCTATTGACTACCTGCATTTCGAGATTGATCCTGGTATAGTTGTTGAGCAGAATCTTAATATCGAGGAAAAAGGTTTTTGCATCAATGCTTTTGCCGAGTTCGATGGGATTGGTGATTTCCACGGACAATATAGATTCCGGCGGGAGGTGAAGCAGCGATGCGATCAGTTTTTCCAATGTCGGGTTACTTTTCTGGAGAACCGCGCGGAACATATAGTCATTGGTCATGCTGTAGTCGATAGGTCCGGTTGCGTTTTGAAATGAAATGGGTCTGGAAACGGTTGAAGTGGTTGCTTTTTTGCACATGTAGACATGCTCCTTTCCTAAAAATGTGGTTAGTAGTTGCCATTTGCCTGCAGCTTTTTATCATCGGATCATGTCCACGAACCGGGATTCCGAAAACAAAGATGCGTTATGCAAAAGAAATGTTGCGACAGATAAGTCGCTTTTGATGTGATAAGAGTATCACAAACAAGAAAATAGTGCAATGCGAATATTTATAAAATAAAAATAATATTATCAATATATCTTGCTTGTGGGCTGCAAATAGTATATTATATATATAATAAATATATATTCGGAGGCACAGAATATGGGAACATTTGCAAATAGTTTTTATTCCGAAAGGGCGTATATACCACAGAAAAAATTGCATGAGTTTCAGGAACGATTGGAAAAACTTTTTCAGGCTGGAGGGATGATGGAAATAGAACATATTTCCATGTTTGGGATCGAGACAGCCACTCTGCGGAAAGCGCGGATGCATAAGAGAGGGATGAATTTTTATTATAATTATTTTGAAGAGGATTCCTGGGAGAACGCAGGTTATAATCTTGGGCGATCTCGTGTCTGGAGTAATAAAATCGGCTGGCGTGAGTTCAACTGGACAGTGATTGCAGCGTACGTTCTGGAGACCCTTTATACGGATGGTACAGGAGCAGTGTTTGAAAATGGAGATCTGGTGGACGAATCAATCTTTACAGGCTGGATTAACTATCTTTTTCATGAAGATTTTCATGCCAAAAACCGTAACCCATGGAAATTGTTTGATTTGGTAAATACGGAGACGGATGGAGATGATTATAAGCGCGATATAGGCTGGAAGGAATTTGCGTACAGCCAGGAGGGTTTTGATGGGTATACGGAGATTTATGCAGTTCAGAACGGAATTGACAGGATGTGGCAATGGTTAACTGATTTGTTGGAGGAAGCGGGTGTTTCGATTCAGGATGATGATCAAGGGTTTAACTTTTTCACTATTATACGTTTAATTGTAAAGTCTATCCGAACTTACCGGAAAGAATGTGATTTGCCGGTGAACGAACAATTTCAGAAAATTTGTGACCACTTAAAAGCGTTTTATCAAAACCCGGATTTGAGTTTCTCTGATTTTACCAAAAATTAGAAAAACAGGTGCCAGAAAAACAGGTGCCTGACCCCGGTAAAAAAGCATAAACATTCTGTAAAAGAAATATAAATTCAATAGGATAGCAGATGCCTGCGTTGAATGAAAATATCCGGACAACGCGAGCGTTACTTTAAGATTTGGAAATACGTATATGGATATAAATCGAATTA
>JAJQCB010000165.1:0-8851 GCA_021203005.1 Clostridiales bacterium
CCATGTTGCTGGGCACTTGAGTACCATGTTTTTAGAGAAACGACGGAAGTCAGGATTCATGATTGTCAATATCCGTATTTACATTTTTTACACGTCTGAGAAACACAAAATTACTTTTCATTTCACGGGGCGGGATAACTGACTTATCACCTGCAGAGAAAAACCGGGCGGCCGATTTTGCAGGCAAAGCCGATTTCGACTGCCTGTACGTACCAAATTGCTCTTTCTGGCGATTTGGTCCGTATACTTCCCGGCGGCATACGGACTGATTTGCTCTTTTTGGTGATTTGGTCCGTATACTTCCCGGCGGCATACGGACTGATTTACTCTTTTTGGTGATTTGATCCGTATACTTCCCAGCGAAATACGTTTTTTTCTCGCGCTTATTGTTTTAGTGCGTACTTCTAGTAAAAGTAAAGTGGTTCCCCTCGCCCCCGTGAAAAGTAACGACTATATTTTACCAACAGCTCAGGAGATGAGAAATGACTGGAATATAGTTTCAGGCAACTTTGCAGGGGCGTTTTTGTCTGAGGCGACTAGCTGGAATAATTTTCCAGAAACCCAAACAAACCCTCCAGGTCGTCAAATGCGATCCCCTCCCCGGCTGCTTCCTCCTGCAGCGCATCCGGCAGCTCGTCAAAACGAATTCCGGTGTTAAAATAAACTTCTCCGGATTCTCCCTGATAGACGGTCAGGTAACTCCCCTTCTTTTTCAGATAATAGGTGTCCGGCGGCACATCCGTCATGCTTTCCACGGTATCGGCCGTCCCGTCCGCATCATTACCGTCGTCTGCGTATTCGCCGGGGCTTTCTGACGACAGATTCCCGATGCCGGCATTCTCTCCGTAGCTTTCCGACGTCAGGCTCCCTGTCCCGGTATCTTCACTATCCGCGGTCAGATCCCCTGTCCCGGCATCTTCGCCATAGCTTTCCGCCGCCTGGCTTTCCGTACCGGCGTCTTCTTCCTGATAAATATCCGTCGTATTCTCCGTGACAAGCTCGGCCGGATCCGTGCTGGTGTTTCCAAAGTAGTAACCTGCCCAGTAGGCTGCCACGGCAACTGCGGCACAAATGAGAAAAGAAATGCGAATCGCCCGAATCTGCTTCATAGAAAAAACTCCTTTTTCGGTAGTATTCGCATTTCTTGCTCTTCTATTCAGATTTTATTTCTTTTGTGGGTTCATTTTCTCTTCTATAACCCACAGGATTTTGATATTTGTTTCTTTTGTGGGTTCCTTTTCTCTTCTATGACCCACAAAATTTTGAACTGTCACAATAAGTGGAACCTCTTCGCGATCCGGATAATCCTTGTTCCGCCGGGGAAGCTTTTCAATTCTTCCTCCGTCAGTCCCTTAATCAGCAGCAATACAATGGCATAGCTCAAAACGCCTGCCAGAATCGCGGTGACAGTGGCGGCAGCGTTGCTGTGGATCAGCCGGTAGAGCACAAAGTATACCGCAAAGACCACAACTCCCATCAGCACGGCGGCGATGGCCGGTTTGACAAAGGTCTTTCTGGCGTCCGGACTGAATCCGGCATATTTTTTCATGGACAGTCCGTTTAAAATACACATCACCAGAGAGAATACGATGTTTGCCGCGATCATGGCGTAAATATTCAGATGGAATACGTACAGCGAAATCGGAAGCGACACGATATTGACTCCCAGCGCGATCAGGGCATTCCGGATGGGGATGGTCATGCGGTCAATTCCCTGCAGCACGGCGTTAGAGAGCGTGGAGATAGAGTAAAACACAATGCTGATTGCCCCGGCCATCATCAGATTCCCCGCCAGGTCTGACGTGGTGTGGAACAGCATCTTCATGATCGGGTCTCCCAGTATGATCAGTCCGACCACGCAGGGGAACGCGATGACCATGATAAAACGCAGGGACAGTCCGATCTTTCTTTTTACTTCCTCCGCATCTTTTCTCGCATACGCCGCGGCCAGCGCAGGCACACTGCTGGTGGCAATCGCGGTGGAGATGGAGATCGGCACGTTCACCAGCACGCGGTAATATCCGGAGTAAACGCCCCACCAGAGGGAAACCGTGTCGCTGCTGTTGCCCTGAGCGATCGCGAGATTTTTAAATACGCCCTGGTCTACGATGGAAACAAGATTATACAGGGTCGTGCTGAGCAGGATCGGGAAAATCGTCAGCAGCAGAGTTTTCATGATAGAGCCATAGGTCTCCGGCTGTCCGGTACCCATCTTTCTCTCCCGGCGTATCCCTTTTCGCAGTGTTTTTCGGTATCCCAGAAAGACAAAGACACAGAATACCAGGCCAACCAGAGCGCCTGTGCTGGTGCCGAGCGTGCCCCCGGCCGCGCCGTAGGCTTCCGCATAATGCTGGTCGCTGCCCAGGACAGCAGCTACCCTTTTGCCATATCCAAACAACACATAGGCTGCGCCGACGCTGACAATGGCGTTGACAATCTGCTCCAGAATCTGCGATACCGCGCTGGGTATCATGGTTCCAAGCCCCTGGAAGAATCCGCGGATCACACCCAGGACAGCCACAATGATCAGTGTGGGAGCCAGCACCCGCAGCGCCAGGAAACTTAACGGCGTCTGGAAAATCTGTGTCAGGAACTCCGCCCCGAAAAAGACACAGATGCACCCGGCCGTTCCTGTCACACCGGCGATCAGCATCGCGCCGAGGAACACCCGGTAGGCGTTCTCTTTCTGATGGTTTGCCATGCGGGTGGATACCATTTTCGACACTGCCATCGGCAGGCTGTAGGAGGAGATCAGCAGCATCATACTGTAAATCTCATATGCGCAGCTGTAATAGTCATTGCCGTACTCTCCGATGATATTTGTCATCGGAATACGGTAAATCAGACCGATCACACGGCTGACAATGGAAGCGATGGCCAGGACAGATCCCTGCACCAGAAACGTTGTGTCTGATTTTTTGTTACTCATTAGCGAACTCCTCTTCGCTGGCATAGAATGTGATATTTTCCTCATACGTGTTCTGCACGATGCAGACCCAGGTTTTCCCCTGGTTCAATGTGATCTCATTACCGTCCGCATCGTAATATCTGGTCGCATCCGTCTGGGAGTCCTTCGACCAGGTAACCGGTATAGCGGCTCCGTTCGTAATATAATAGCCGTTTCCCGTACCGGTGGTCGTGACGGACAGATATCCTTTCTCGGAATCGGCCGTATACCAGTCGCAGACCTGGATCAGGATGTTTTTCACCGCAAGCTGCTCACCGGTAATCGCGTCTGTCTGGGCAGCGCCGTACTGATATCTGTCATACAGGCCGGTCTCCTGATTGTAGACAAACCAGGGCTTGTTGATCAGATAGCCCGGCTGCACGACCGCGGCAGCCTCCCCCTCAGACAATGTGATTTCAGTCTCGTCATCCTCATTAAACTGATAATGAGAAGTGTACTCCGCATCATACTCTGTCTCATACCCCTTGATCGCTATGGCTTCCGCGATGGATTCTCCTGTCGCATACAGATTGTGAGGCGCACTTTTGGAGGAATCGCGGAAAAAGACGGAGGCCATTGATCCTTCCATCGCGTTTACGTTGTTGACATAGGAATTGTTCAGCATATCCTTTGCCAGGTAGGCCTGCCCGCAGTGCACATAGATGGCGTCAAACTCCAGTGCCCAGTCGATATAGTACAGGCGGCTGCTCCGGATGGACATGACTTTTTCCAGGCTCTCATAGTCCTGGTAAAATGCGAGCAGCCTGGTCAGGCTCCCTTCTACCGGTGCCTCATAAATCAGATCCGCGGAGCAGATCTCATACTGCGGGGTGGCAACCTCGGTATTGCCGATCATGATGGCAACCGGCCGCTGCGCAGCCACCTCCTCGTCAACCCATTCGCCGGTCAGGTCGCTTCTGGCCTCTCCCTCGTGGGTATCTTCTTCCTCCTCTGCCGGTTCTTCCTCCACCAGATCTTCCACCTCAGAAAAACTCAGTTCCGTCTCTGTTTCAGATACGGCAGCCTCCTCCTGCGTTTTCCCGCAGCCTGTAAACAGCAGCGATCCCATCGCTGCAATCAAAACAGCAGATACTATTTTTTTCATAGCTGTACTCCTCTTTTTCTCTTTTCTCTTATACTTCGCATCCGAAGTCCCTGTGCATATTTCAATGAGCTGAAGTCCCTATGCATATCTCAATGAGCTGAAGTCCCTGTACACATTTCAAAGAGCCGAACTTTCTGCCCCCGGACTCTCAATACGATGTACCGATATTACATGTACTTTACCCCATCTATCTTGCAATACCCAGACCGGTCAGTATCTGACGCTGCCTCTCCTCCATCACGGCAGCCTCCTCCGGCTCCATGTGGTCATATCCCATCAGGTGCAGCATGCTGTGAGTGATGAGAAAAGCGTATTCCCGCTTTTCACTGTGGCCGTAGGCCTCCGCCTGGCTTTTCACCCGGTCGGCGGAAATCACGATATCGCCCAGCAATACCTCACCGGAATCCGGGTTTGCGCAGTCCTCACACTGATCTTCCACCGCATCAAACGCAGCAGGCGCCGGGTATTCCAGCATGGGAAAAGACAGCACGTCCGTCGGAGCGTCAATCCCGCGTGTCTGCCGGTTGATCTCATGGATTCCGTCATCGTCTGTCAGCGTGAGAGACACCTCCGCCTCATAGGGAAAGTCCTCCGCCTCCAGCGACGCTTCTATCACTTTTTCCGCAAGCTTGCGGTAATGAAAGGAAAGCTCCGGCTTTACCTCACAGATTATGGTTACCGTCATACCTGTCCTCTCTTTCTCGCCTGCATTGCCCTGCTTTTTTCTCTGGCGGCCTGCCGGTTCTCATACTCCTCATAAGCCTTGACGATCTTCTGCACCAGCGGATGTCGGACAACGTCCTGGCTGCTGAGCCGGCAAAAACCGATATCACTGACTTTCTTTAAGACCTGTATCGCCACATCCAGCCCGGATTTCGTGCCGGGTGCCAGATCTTTCTGCGTGGCGTCGCCCGTGATCACGACCTTGGATCCGAAACCGATGCGGGTCAGAAACATCTTCATCTGTGCGGGCGTCGTATTCTGCGCTTCGTCCAGGATGATAAAGGCATTGTCCAGCGTCCGTCCGCGCATATAGGCCAGCGGAGCCACCTCGATCAGCCCCTTTTCCTGATTTTTCAGGAAACTCTCCGGCCCCATAATCTGGTACAGGGCGTCATAGAGCGGGCGCAGATAGGGGTCAATCTTGCTCTGGAGGTCGCCCGGGAGAAAACCGAGCTTCTCCCCCGCCTCGATGGCCGGTCTGGTGAGGATGATCCGTCCCACTTCCTCATTTTTAAACGCGGTGATCGCCATCGCCATGGCGAGGTAGGTCTTGCCCGTGCCTGCGGGTCCGATACCGAAGACGATCATTTTTTCACGGATCTGATCCACATACTCCTTCTGTCCGAGGGTCTTTGGCTTGACTGCTTTCCCGTCGATCGTATGGCAAATGATCTCGCTGTCCGCCTCCAGAAGAGCGCTGCGGCTGAAAGAGGAGGTCTCCAGGGCGTAGGTGACATTCTGCTCTGTGATCGTGTTGCCCCTGGCGGACAGCTTCACCAGCTGGTCCAGCACCGCACAGGCGCTGTCCGCGGCGTCCGCCTCCCCCATCACTTTCAGGTTCCCGTCCCGGACCACAATCGTCACATCCAGATACCGCTCGATCATCTTCAGCCAGGCGTCAAATTTTCCGAACACATTGGACATGTGGTCAATCGGTATCTCCATCATCTGCTGTATCATCGCCATCTAAATAATCATTCCTCCGTTTATTCCTCAGGTTCTCACGCCTTCAATATTGCTTCTATTGTTCCCCGGATTCTTCTGTCTCAGCATTACTTCTTTTATTCCGCGGATTCTTCTGCCTCAGCATTGCTTCTTTTATTCCGCGGATTCTTCTGCCTCAGTATCACTGCTGTCCTGCAATTGTTCTGTGAGATCTTCTGCAGCGGTTCCCTGATATGTACTCTGCGCCGCCAGGGCTTCCAGATCCCCGCTGACCAGAATGTTTTCCCCACTCCGTCCTATCATAACACTATTTGATAAAATTTGAACCCCATTTTTCTCTAAATTTTCACAATATTGCTCCAGATGCTCCTGCGCAAGTGTCTGAATCTCCTCCTCCGTGTACTGTTCTTCCGCGGATTCATACTCCAGCCAGGTCTTTTTTCCTATCTCGAAAGGCAGATAAAAATCGCTCCCGATGACGGCCGGGCTCACTTTGTTGATCTCAAGGAAGCCGTCTTCCCCGGGTGCCCTGCCCAGATTAAGTTCATATTCGTTAAAATAAAACGTGACGCCATACTTTGCCTCACCGGTCAGCGTTTTTTTCTCATAATTCAGCGGAAACGCATCCTCATAGGAAATACTTGTACGAATCTGTACATCGGCGTCGCTTTGTACAAACCGCCAGGAAGCGGTTTCCCCTCTGTCGTCCGTGACTTCGATGGCGCCGCTGACCAGGATATCGCCCTCTTCCACAACATCACCGACCGCCACAAGAGGCGTCCCGCTGCGCACCACGATCGATTCCACTGTGCCCGCATGGGATGCGGTCAGGTCTGTTGCCTCCGCAGCGTCACTGGCTTTCTCCTCATCCGTGCTCCCGTTTAAGCGCTCCTGGACGACGATAGAAAGCCTGGTTCCCTCGATTTTCGCGGAAACCCAGGTCAGATCCGTAAACTCTTTCCGCAGCAGATTCTGCAGTTCTTTACAGTTGATCCCTGCTTTCAGTGAAGCGTAACCGACGCCGTTTTCCTCCAGACAATCCAGAATTGTCTGCGTGGAATAATAGGAATTCCCCTCGATCTCCACTTTCCAGAGAAAGAGGGACAGAAAATACAGGAGAAAAGCCGCGCAGAAAATTCCGATAAAAAAGGACGCGTGTTTCCGGTATTTTTGCGCCAGAAAGGGGAATCCGATTTTGCGGATTACGGAAATCTGCGTGCCGGTTTTCTCCAGGGCGGACTCAATCATGCCGAATGCCGGACGGCTGATGTAAAAGCTGTAACCGTCCTCCTCCGGCACAATGCCCCAGAGTACAATATCCATTCCCGTGCAGAGGTTTAAAAAACGCTCGGGGGAATATCCGGTGATGCGGACATACAGATATCCCCTGAAAAATTTGATGAGCTTTAACATGAAAAACCTCGAAACTATGATTTCATTGCAGAATATGCCGTAAGTATGTACTGTAATATCCCGGAGCTTAGCGATACGTGACGAAGAGGCACACGAGCTGCTGAAACAGTTCAGCGATATCCCGGAGCTTAGCGATACGTACAATAAAGTGTTATGATACTTCTTCTAAAGACCATATTCCACTCTCTGAATGTTTCCGGATATTTTCATGTCGTCGTTTGTGTAATAGTCAATGTTCAGCGCGCGGCCGGAAATCTCAATCTGTCCGTGTTTCAGCGAAAGCCGGATTTTATCGGATTCGTATGCCAGAATGCCGCGGTAATTTTCCACAGTAAGATCTCTCTGTCCGAGAATCGTCACGATCGCTTCGCCGAGGATCAGGTCTTTCGGAAGATGAAATTGCTCCGTCATCTGAGCGGTAAGTTTTCTGTTTTTTTCATGCTTCATAATTAGTATGTATGATACCGGGAACAAAAGCCCGAAAGCGAATATTACTGTTCGCGTGTATCATATTCTATTGCCGCTTTTATTCAATATATGAATCACAGGCAGCTGAAAGAACTGAAAGAAAACTACCGGAGCGCATCGAAAAACATTTCGTAAAAATCATCTTCTCCCAGAAGCATGGGGGAATTTTCCCCGCCGCCGTTTGTGCTCCGCTTCATGGTCGCGACAAATTCCTCCCCGGCCAGGAGCAGATCCATCTCATAAATCTCATACCCCAGCCCCCGGCATTTGGCACAGAATGCGGAGTAGGGTTCCTTCTCCTGCCGGGTTTTCAGAAGTTCCTCGCGGAGGGCCGGATCCTGCATCGCTTTCTTTTGCAGTGTATCAAGTATTTCCAGTGTGTTCATGGCGTTTCCTCCTTGTATAATCTCGTATGTGTACTGATTGACAGAGTTTATGATTTATAGTCAGATATATTTACTTGCAGCAGGGTTCGTGGTCAGGCATATTTACATATGGCAGGATTTATGCTTCATGGTCTGGCATATTTACTTATGATATGGCTCATGGATCATGATCCGGCATATTTACTTATGATACGGCTCGTGGTTCATGATCCGGTATATTTACTTATGATATGGCTCATGATTCATAATCCGATATGCGCGGTATATCTGCTCCAGCAGAATTACCCGCATCAGCTGGTGGGGAAAAGTCATGTCAGAAAAACTGAGTCTGAAGTCGGCGCGCCGCAGCACTGCATCCGACAGCCCCAGAGAGCCTCCGATGACAAATCCGATATCGCTTTTCCCGTGCAGGCCAAGATCCTGCAGTTTTTCAGAAAACGCAACGGAATCCAGTTTTTTCCCATCGATTGCAAGCGCGATGAGGTACGTGCTGTCCCGAATCTGCGCCAGAAGCCGGCCGCCTTCTTTATCTTTTATCTGCCTGACCAGCGCCTCGCCGGCGGCGTCCGGCGTCCGCTCGTCTGAGACCTCGACAATCTTTAATTTGCAGTAGCGCGACAGGCGCTTTGCATACTCGTCCACAGCCTGGCGGTAGAAATTTTCTTTTATTTTTCCTACTGTATATAAGGTAATATTCATAAAATTTCTGTACTCCGTATTTCAAGTCACTTTTCAGTGGTTAGCGATGTGCCTCACACTTTCCCTGCGGGCTATTTTTCCGTTTCTTTATATTTCGTCCGTACGCCTCTGCATTTCTTACGGACGATTCTGCCTTTTTTGTTCATTTCGTCCGTATGCTTCCGC
>JAJQCB010000165.1:8951-18963 GCA_021203005.1 Clostridiales bacterium
GCATTTCTTACGGACGATTCTGCCTTTTTTGTTCATTTCGTCCGTATGCTTCCGCATTTCTTACGGATTGCAATCCCGGAAAAACTATGTTATGATGCCTTCTGGTACATCCATTCACTAACCATCAAATCCCGATATCCACTGAAAGTTGCACTGGAAAACGGGATAGTATCCCTCCCAAAGGAGATTTTTCATGAATACAATTGACCTGCATACACACTCCACCGGCTCTGACGGCACATTCACTCCCACCGAACTGGTTCTGGAAGCCCGGCGCGTCGGGCTCTCGGCTCTGGCTCTGACGGATCATGACTCCGTCAGCGGCATTGATGAGTTTGTCCGTGCGGGAGAGGCAAACGGCATTGAGACCGTGCCCGGCGTGGAACTTTCCACGGAGTACGAGGATACGGAAATCCATGTGGTCGGTCTTTACATCGACCCATCCAACGAGACGCTCCTGGCACAGCTGAAAGCTTTCCGGGACAACCGGGACAACCGGAATCTCAAAATGATCGACCGTCTCCGGGAGGAGGGTTTTTCCATCACGGCGGAAGAGATTTATGCGCGCAACCCCGACTCTGTCGTGGCGCGTCCCCACATTGCCCGTTATCTCGTGGATACACATCAGGTAAAGGACATGCAGACTGTATTTAACGAATATATTGGAGACGGGTGCATCTGTTATGTGGATCGCTATAAGATCACGCCGATGCGGGCGGTGGAGCTGATTCACGCGGCGGGCGGCGTCGCCATCCTGGCGCATCCCTGCCTGTATCATATTCCGGAGGATACTCTGCTGCGTATGATCCGGGAAATGAAAGCCGTCGAACTGGACGGCATCGAGGCTCTCTACTCCTGCAATGAGGGGGATGACGAGCGATATTACCGGCAGATCGCCTCAGACTTTGACCTGCTCCTCTCCGGAGGATCTGACTTCCACGGAACGAATAAGCCGCATATCCGGTTGGGCTCCGGAAAAGGAGACCTCGTGGTACCGTACGAATTCCTGGAGAAGATCAGGGATTATCGGAGCCGGACAGCATGCTGAAAATTAACAGTCTGACGATTTGATTATAAAATTGCTTCCAGCCCCTCCTATCACCACCGGTTTTATCGCAACACCGGTGGTTTTCTATTCATTACCTCATATCTTCCATATACCTGTGCAGCACCTCCGCCACTCCGCCTTCGTTATTATCTTTCTGTGTAACATAGTCTGCATAGCGCCGGATGTCTTCCCTTGCGTTTTTCATCACCACACCGATGCCGGCCTCCCGGATCATTCCCAGGTCATTTTCCTCATCCCCGATGGCAATGGTATTTTCATGCGCGATATTCAGATATTCTTCCAGAAATCCTACCCCGGTCGCCTTGGTACTGTCCGTGCGGCAATATTCCAGATACTTCGGTGAGGAAAAAAACTGACGCACTTGCCGCTCTCCCAGGCCCGATGCTCCTCCTGGAATCGCTCCAGGGCGGTACGGTTATCCAGGGAGAGCAACAGCACTTTCGGCGTATCGTAGGTTTCAAGATGATACAAATCCGGGACAATCTGATACTCCATTGCAGAAGACCATGCGTAATATTCCAGCTCCGGACAGACCCGGCGCGCAAGAATTTTTGTCTCCGAGTAGGCCTGCATATAAAGCCCTGCTTTCTCCGCCTCTGCAAAGAGATACCGGGCATACTCGTCCGGAAATTGTTTCTTCTGGAGGATAGATCCGTCTTCCAGGTCATAGACGGAAGCGCCATTGCAGGCGATCAGGAAACATCCTTTCCGACGCATGCCGAGACGCCTGGCCAGCGGCTCTGTGCTGACCCAGGTGCGCCCCGTGGCAATCGTCACGCAATGTCCGAGATCCAGCGTCTCCTGTATCGCTGCTATGTTCTCCTCCGGGATCGACTTATCATCGCGAAGTGTCGTCCCGTCAAGGTCCAGGAAGAAAATTTTTCGTTTCTGGCCGCTTATATTATATTTATTCATATTCTAAATCCGCCTTATACACCTCTCCAGGAACAATCTTCCTGGCAACCATACGGAGATTTGTCAACAATCCGCCCTGCACGCTCTCCAGGAACAGTCATTGTTCCCACGCATTTTTTTGTAACTATTCAGAACCAGGCTCGAAAATGCTGTGCAATACCACTTTTTATCTGTGTACTACCTGTAATTTCCCAATATCTTAAAATTCCGCGCCTCACCGCTCATTCCCAGCACAGCGTTTTTAATGGCACTGTCATTCAGGTTGCCGCTGAGATCCATGAAAAACCGATAATCCAGCGGATCCCTGGAGATCACGATCGACTCAATCCGGTTCATATTCAGATTGTTGTAAGTCAGATGCGACATCAGATGGTAGAGCGAGCCGCAGACATCCGGCGCCTCAAAGCAAATGGAAATCTTGTCCGCACCGCTGAGCGTAAGCCTGTCTCTGGAAATCAGGATGTAGCGATCCTTCGGTTCCGGGCTGGTGTGGTATTCTTCCAGGATGTAAAACCCGTATTCCGCCACAAGATTGTAGTTGGCGGATACATATCCGGATTCCGGATCCTGTACCGGGAGAAAGAGATAATTGACTTCTTCACGCTTTAAAGTCTCACAGGCTTCCCGCCAGCTGTCACAGAGAAGCAGGCCGCAGGCATCAGAAAAATACCGCCGGGCAGCCGCCTCAGAGGACAGAATGCACGCCGCGGCCGCATGAGAGAAATCAAGTTCCTTAACCTCCGCAAAACCGGTCGGCGCATACTTCCCATAATCCGTCAGAAGCTGATACTGCTTCTTTCTGCTCATCGCCATGATGTGCTCAAACAATTCTCTGGCGCCATGGCTGGTAAAATCCGAGTGTGCCATCTCCGCCACAGAGTTCAGCTTCGAGATCTCCCGCTCCGCGTCAAACACCTGCTTGCCGGTGGAAATCTTGTAATCCGCCACCTGGGTTGTCAGCTCCATGCGCTCTTCATATAAGTCTACTATCTGGCGGTCGATGCGGTCGATGTCCGCCCTGATTTCCTGTAAGTCTTTCATAGCATGCTCGCCTCCTGCTTTCTGTTTTCATTTTAATTCCAGTCATCAATGGGTTGTTTTAATCTCAATGACCTACTCATTCCTGGATTTTTGTATTTTTACAGGTTAGTTATTGACCTGGCAAACCTCTAAATTCTGATTTTTCCTTATTTATCAGGCTCTGAACTCTATCTTTGCACACCTTTTCATAATTTCTTTAATTTCTCGGGTTGCTCAGCAAGTTTCTCGCACGATGTTTCCGTATTTCCTCAATTTCTCGGGTTCTCTGAACTTTCATCTCATCAAAATACTTTCCCAACACTATTTAAACAATTTGTTCAAAGGACTTGCTACAACCACCCATTCATCACCCTAATCAAAAATCGAAGAGACTCAGCTGGTTCGACTCCGGCAGATCCCCCAGCAATCCCAGATCCGCCATCAGGTCCACCACGGTCTTGCTCACCTTGGAGCGCTCACGGAAATCATCCCGGGACAGGAACGGGCCGTCCTTGGCCGCTTTCACCACGCCCTCGGCCGCCTTGCCTCCCATACCGTCGATCGTGTTGATCGCGGGCATCAGCTTCCCGTCGATGATCTGGAAATGGCGGGCTTTTGCTTTGTATATATCAAGCGGCCAGAATTCAAATCCTCTCGCATACATTTCCTGAACGACGCGCATATCGCACAGCGTATCCTGCTCCTTTTTGGTCAGGCTGTCTTTTCGCTTTTTGTAGTCTGCCAGGTAATATTCCAGGCGCTCCCGCCCCTGGCACATCAGCTCATAATCGAACGCAGTCGCGCGGATACTGAAGAAAGCCGCGTAGTAAGCCAGAGGGTAAAACACTTTGCACCAGGCGATACGCCAGGCCATCATGACATAGGCCGCCGCGTGGGCTTTCGGGAACATATACTTGATCTTCTCGCATGACCAGATATACCAGTCCGGCACATCGTGGTCGATCATATCCTGCTTCCACTGCGGCCACTCGGCGCATTTGCCCTTGGCCACCACGCCTTTCCGGACTTTTTCCATGATATTGAAGGATTCCTCCGAATCCATCCCCTTGCCGATCAGGTAAATCATAATGTCGTCACGCGTGCAGATGGCTGTGGAGATAGTCGCTTTTCCCTCCTGGATCAGGGTCTGGGCGTTGCCCAGCCACACATCCGTACCGTGGGAAAGCCCCGCGATCCGTACCAGGTCGGAAAACTGCGTCGGTTTCGTGTCGATCAGCATCTGCATGGCGAAGTCCGTGCCGAACTCCGGAATGCCGAGCGCCCCCAGCTGACAGCCGCCGATATCGTCCGGCGTGATGCCGAGCGCCGATGTGTTCTGAAACAGCGACATGACCTCCGGCGAATCCAGCGGAATGTCCTGCGGATCCACGCCGGTCAGATCCTGCAGCATACGGATCATGGTCGGATCATCGTGTCCCAGAATATCAAGCTTTAACAGGTTATGATCGATGGAGTGGTAATCAAAGTGTGTCGTGATGATGTCCGTATCCATGTCATTGGCCGGATGCTGAACCGGGGTAAAGGAATAAATATTCTCGCCCCTCGGCAGCACGATAATTCCGCCCGGGTGCTGTCCGGTCGTCCGCCGCACGCCGACGCACCCCTGCAGGATCCGGTCGATCTCGCAATTGCGCTTGTGCATGTTCCGCTCTTCATAGTAATTTTTCACATAGCCGAACGCGGTCTTGTCCGCCAGCGTACCGATCGTCCCGGCGCGGAACGTCTGCCCGTCGCCGAAGATAACCTCGGTATACTTGTGCGCCTTACTCTGATATTCTCCGGAAAAGTTAAGGTCAATATCCGGTTCTTTATTCCCCTTAAATCCGAGGAACGTCTCAAATGGAATATCAAATCCCTCTTTTTTCAGCTTTGTCCCGCAGTTCGGACAGTTCCGGTCCGGCATATCGCAACCCGCCCGACCGGCGTAGGCTTTTACCTCCTCCGAGTCAAAATCCACATAGTGGCACTCCGGACAGATATAATGAGGACTCAGCGGATTAACCTCTGTGATTCCCGCCATGGTTGCCACCAGGGAGGAGCCAACCGATCCGCGGGAGCCCACCAGGTAACCGTCCTCGTTGGATTTCCACACCAGCTTCTGGGCGATGATATACATCACGGCGAACCCATTGGAGATGATAGAATTCAACTCCCGCTCCAGACGGGCCGTTACAATTTCAGGGAGGTCATCCCCGTAAATCTCATGGGCGCGGCTGTAACAGATGTCCCGCAGCATCTGGTCGGAATTCTCAATCTCCGGCGGGCATTTGTCCGGCCGCACCGGGTCGATTTTTCCACACATGTCCGCGATTTTGTTTGTATTGGTAATGACGACCTCCTCCGCTTTTTCACTCCCCAGATAGGAAAACTCTTCCATCATTTCCTCTGTGGTACGCAAAAACAGCGGCGCCTGGTCGTCCGCATCCTTAAAGCCCTTGCCCGCCATGATAATGCGTCGGTACACCTCATCCTCCGGATCCAGGAAATGCACGTCGCAGGTAGCCACCACCGGCTTGTTCATCTGCTCGCCCAGGGATACGATTTTCCAGTTGATATCCCGGATATCTTCCTCCGTCTCCACCGGACTTTTTTCATCCCGCAGCATGAACGCGTTGTTTCCCAGCGGCTGAATCTCCAGATAGTCATAAAAAGACGCAATCCTGCGAATTTCCTCCTCCGGACGGCCGTTTAAAATCGCCCGGTACAGCTCGCCCGCCTCGCAGGCCGAGCCCAGCAGAATCCCCTCACGATACTGTGCAAACTCGCTCTTCGGCACCCGGGGACGACGGTTAAAATATTTGATATGGGAATCGGAAACCAGCTTGTACAGGTTCACGCGCCCGACATCATTCTGTGCGATCATAATGGCGTGGTAAGTCGGCAGCTTCCGGACCGTCTCCTCCGAGGAAGCGCTCATCTCCTCCAGCTGATCCAGATTTTCAACATCCTGCGCATGCAGCATTTCGACAAATTTTATAAAAATATCTGCCGTGCAGCCGGCGTCGTCCACCGCGCGGTGGTGGTGATTCAGCGGAATCTTCAGCGCTTTCGCCACGGTATCCAGCTTGTAACGGTTCAGCTGAGGAAGCAGTGTCCGTGCCAGAGAGACCGTATCCAGAACTGTCTTATCGCAGGGAAGCCCCAGCAATTCACAGTTTTTGCGGATAAAACTCATGTCGAAATCCGCGTTGTGCGCCACCATCACCGCACCCTCGGAAAATTCCATAAAATCAGGCAGCGCATCTGCGATCAAAGGCGCCCCCATCACCATCTCATCATTGATGGAGGTCAGCTTTTCAATTTCAAAAGGAATCGGTGTCTGCGGATTGACAAAAGTGGAAAACTTATCGGTAATCTTCCCCTCCTCCACTTTCACCGCGCCGATCTCGATAATCTTATTTTTCTCCGGGCTGAATCCGGTGGTCTCCAGATCGAAAACCACGAAAGTGCCATCCAGGCTCTGGCCGCGGGGATTTTCCACAAGCCCTTTCAGGTCGTCCACCAGATAGGCTTCCATTCCGTACAAAATCTTGAAATCATCGTCTTTGGAAAGGGCATGCGCCGCATCGGTAAAGGCCTGCACATCGCCGTGGTCGGTGATGGCGAGCGCCTTGTGTCCCCACTTTATCGCGCGCTTGATAATATCCTTCACATCGGAGACCCCGTCCATGTCGCTCATCTTGGTGTGACAGTGGAGTTCCACCCGCTTCTCAGGGCTGGTGTCCATCCGTGTCGTCACAAAGGACGGAATCTTCTTCATTCCCAGGATGGAGCCGATGGTAAGCTCATGGTCAAACCGGTCAATCGTCGTCACACCCTTGATTTTTAAGAATGCGCCTTCATAAACCCCCTTTTTGATCTCCGGAAGCATCTCGTTTTTGCAGAACATCTTCACCATGATTGTGTCTGTAAAATCTGTGACAGCAAACATGACGATCGTCTTTTCGTTGCGGATAGGGCGCTCGTCCATGGAACGCACCTGCCCGCGGATGACCACGTCGCCCATCTCCCCGGCGATCTGGTCGATGCGGATGGGTTCGTCGTCAAAGTCCCGTCCATAGATGACGTCCGGGTTGTCGCTGCGGCGGTAGCTGCTGTAATTTCCCCGGCTGCGGCCCTCGCGGCCCGAATTATCCGGATGATTCCCGCCGCGCCCATTTGCAGCTGTCCCGGAGTTATGTACTTTGCGGCCACCCGGGGAGTAGTCTTTGCCGTGCCCGTCAGAAACATGCTGCGCTTCGCGATTGTGCGTCGGCTTTTGTCCCGCGTCAACACCATTCTGAGCATCCATATGTTTGTGCCGTTTACCTGCACCACCGCTCTCCCAGGGCGTATCTGAGCCCGCATCGCCCGTCAGATACTCCTCCGTCTTTTCCTTATAAAAAGAGGAATTGCGGACGATATTTTCCACTTCATTTTTCAACTGTATCTCCGCATTTTTCCGGTGTTTTGACTCCTTCTTTTCGCTGAACCGGATGGAAACGCGGGCAGAAAGGCCGCACCGCTCATTTAAGATTTTTTCCAGAATATGGTAAATCTCTTCCTCCTTCTGGTGAGCCAGAAGGGAATCCTCCAGGGTCAGAATCAGGCACTCTTCTTTCATTTCCCGAACTTCCGGGTTTTTCTTCTCCAAAAGCCTAATCTCCGGAGTTTGTAATTCTTGTCCCTTTGTTGACTGAATCCCAATCCCATGATTGTCTGATTCTTGTTTTTCCGGACATTCATACTTCGCGTGGCGGAGCAGATTATATTCCACAAGGCTGTAGTTCTGAAACTCTTTTAAGATAGACGGCCAGTAAGCCTCCATCAGATTCGGCAGCGTATACTGCTCCGAGAGATGGAAGCTTTCCATGACACAAATACGTATTTTCTTCTTCGCAAAAAGCTGTCGTTTGATCTCCTGTTCCAGGACAAATATCTTCTGTTTGGGAATCAGACGACTGCTGGAGAGATAAATGCGCAGATAATCACGCCGCGAAGTCGTTGAAACCCGCGATACCATAGTATCCTCAATTATCTCCGCCAGATCTCCATTCAGTTTTAACTGAGGAAACACCTCGAAAAAATTCTTCGCCATGCCTCTGCTCTATCATTGTCCTTTCTTATTAGTCTTTTACAATCGTATAATTTCGGGCCGATCACAATATCGTATTTGCAATCATGACAGCCAACTCAAACCGGCAATTAATCCTCTACGGAAATCGACAGAATTTCCCTCCCGCTGGCCGTGATATACACTTCATCGCCCGCCTCAAGGGAAAGTACATCCTCCTGGTCCGCCGCTTTAATCCGTATCTGCTTCCCACTGCTCCAGTTCACTGCGCAATGCTGCCAGCAGCTGATCCTCCGGCACGCGCCGGATCACCTCGCCGCGCCGGATAAGCAGTCCCTCGCCCTTTCCGCCGCAGATGCCGAGGTCCGCCTCCCTCGCTTCCCCCGGTCCGTTGACCACGCAGCCCATGACAGCCACCTTGATATTCAGAGGGAACTCCGTCACCATAGTCTCCACCTGATTCGCCAGGGAAATAAGGTCAATACTGGTCCGCCCGCAGGTCGGGCAGGAAACCACCTCAACGCCGCCTTTTCGCAGTCCCAGTGTCCGCAAAATCTGCTTTGCAGAGCGAATCTCCTCCACCGGATCGCCGGTCAGGGACACGCGAATCGTATCGCCGATTCCCTGATGTAAAATCAGTCCAAGACCGATCGCTGATTTGATATTGCCGCTGAATACTGTTCCCGCTTCCGTGATTCCCACATGGAGAGGATAATCCGTCTGCGTGGAAATCAGTTCATGTGCGCGGACGCACATCAGCACATCGGAAGATTTAATACTGATAACAAGGTTATGATAGCCAATCTTTTCAATCATGCGCACCTTGTCGAGGGCGCTCTCCACCAGCCCCTCCGCAGTCACGCCGCCGTATTTTTCCAGCAGGTTCTTTTCCAGGGAACCGCTGTTGACGCCCACGCGAATCGGAATATTGCGCTCCCGCGCCGCATCCACCACGGCTTTCAGATTCTCCGGCGACCCGATATTCCCCGGATTGATGCGAATCTTATCCGCCCCGTTCTCCATGGCAGCGATCGCCAGGCGGTAGTCAAAGTGAATATCCGCCACCAGCGGGATGTGAATCTGTTTTTTAATCTCAGAAAACGCTTTTGCAGCCTCCATATCCGGCACCGTGCTTCGGACAATCTGGCAGCCCGCCCGCTCCAGGCGAAGGATCTGACCCACCGTCGCCTGCACATCCTGGGTTTTCGTATTCGTCATCGACTGAATGGCAATCGGGTGATTCCCACCGATCGTCACATCACCGATTTTGATTTCTCTTGTTTTCATCCTCATACTAACACCTGCTCATCTGGATGATCATGTCATTCTAAAACCTACAGTTTTTTAATTGCTCAATTAATACAGGTAATTCCTCAAAAACAACATCTGCGATAATGTTCCAGTTTGTTCCATCATAATTGTGTACCAGTCGATGTCTCAAGCCAGATATCATTGCCCAGGGAATATCATTATTCTGATGTTTATACTCAGCAGACAAGTAATATACATGTTCGCCTATATTATATAACGGAGTCGTAACAAGCCACTGCAATGAATAATCATTTATTAAATCTTCTTTTTTTACATGATGCTCAACAAGATATTCAGATAATTGCTGAGAATAATCTAAAATCTTCTGAATGCGCTGTTCATCCGAATATTTCATGCAACCTGCCTCCTCTCCTTCATAATATTCTGATAGAAATCACTTTCACGGTTTACTTCGTTAATCTCAAAAACATCGACTTTTTTTCCAAAAACTTCTCTTAACTCTTCAGCCAATGCAAATATCATCGTTAATTTAAACTGTTTACCTCCAAAAACAAGAAAATCCAAATCACTTTCAATCGTCGCTTCTCCTCTGGCATAAGAACCAAAAATATATATCTCTCTCACTTTATATTTTAAAGCGATCGGTTTTACCATTTCAGATA
>JAJQCB010000262.1:0-7400 GCA_021203005.1 Clostridiales bacterium
GATTTCTGAAATTTTCTTCAAAAAACACTTGACTTTTTATTAGCAGGCTTCCATTGATTTCCCTGTCACTTTTCACAACTTTCCCTCACATACAAAATAAAGTGCCGCTTTGCGTCTGACACGGCAAAAAACCGCTCACTTTTTCTTCTGCACACTGTAGCCGAATTTTCCGATTTTTTCTCCGAGTTCAAAATACTCTCCGTGCGAATAGGCCACCAGCCCGAGATCATTCAGGTGAAATTTACCTTTCCCGTCCATATAAGCGGGATCCACTGACACAGCCGTCACCTCCGCCAGAAACAATACATGGCTGCCCAGCTCAATCTTTTGCGTAACCTTACACTCCAGGCTCACCGGGCTCTCCGCAATACCGGGTGCTGCAACCGTCTTTGACACAGATGGCGTCAGATGCATAGCAGCAAATTTATCCACATCCCGCCCCGATTTCACACCGCAGTAGTCTGTGGCGCGGGTCAGCTCCTTTGTGTTCAGATTGACCACAAACTCACCGGTCTCACAAATGATATCATAGGAGTAGCGCTCTTTTCGCACAGATATCGACAACATCGCCGGATCAGAGCAAACCGTGCCTGCCCAGGCAATAGTGATAATATTCGGCTTCTCTCCAGGGCGCTGGCAGCTCACCATCACCGCCGGCACCGGGTATAGCATATTTCCCGGCTTCCAATATTCTCTCGCCATAATCTTCTACCTCTTATGCTCTGTTCTGGAGCACAACCCATATCCCGTATATCTCCATAATCTGTATCATCAAAATGTCAGGCGCTGAACTCCTGCAGAGCGGTCGTAAGCACCGGGATCAGCTGCTTTTTCCGGGATACCACACGCTCCAGCACATATACATCATTCTCTTTCTGCGTCCCATAAGCCTGCTCCATCAGCGCATCCGCATTCTCACCGTCACAAATCAGATACGTCGTCTCATCGATGATATTCGTCAACATGACAAATACCATAGATATCTTTTTCTCTTTCAGGACCTCTTCCAGATACGGGAGAAGAATCTCCTTCACCTGATCCAGTTCCTCCTGAGTCATAGCGCTGATCTGTCCCACGCCAAAATTGATATCATTCTGGCTGAATACCTTGAAATCCTGATAGCAGATTTCCGCAGGCGTCTTGCTTCCGAAATCGCTGCCCGCCTGGAACATAGCCCGCGCGTGATCTTCCGTACGGATGCCTGCTTTCTGTGCCAACGCCTCCGCCGCAATCTGATCCATCGGTGTACAGGTCGGGGAACGGTACATCAGCGTATCTGAGAGAATTGCGGAACACAGCAGTCCGGCAATTTTTTCCGGCATCTCCACACCCTGTTCCTGAAACATCTGATAAATAATAGTCGCAGTACACCCCACCGGCTGGTTACGGAAAAACACAGGAGAGATTGTCTCCAGGCTTCCGATCCTGTGGTGGTCAATAATTTCCAGGATATCCGCCCCGTCAATCCCGTCCGCAGCCTGCGTCTTCTCATTGTGATCGACCAGAATCAACTGCTTTTTTTCATATTCAGGAGATTTCTGCGGGAAATCATTCCCACATATTTGCTGTTCTCATCCAGAATAGGGAAATAACGATGCCGTTCTTTCGACATAATATCGCGGACGCCTTCCACAAACTCCTCCAACTCAAAAGTCATCAAACGGTTGTGACGCATAAAATACCGGATCGGCATACTCTGGTTGATCAGACGGGCTGTTGTGTAAGTGTCGTACGGCGTCGTGATCAGCGTACAATTCCGCTCGGAGGCCATCTTGACAATCGTTCTGGAAATCTTCGGCGCCCCTGCTACAACAATGCAACCCGCATTTGCTTCCAGCGCACAAATCTGCGCCTCATAGCGGTTCCCCATGATCACAAGATCATGATCGTCAATATACTCCTCCATAATCTCCGGATTTGCAGAGCCGACCATCACCTTTCCCTCGGTAAAGCAGGCCTCCGCATTGCCGTACAAAAGCGTGCCATCCAATGTGTCCAGGATATTTTTGTACTGTGTCTGCGCCCTGGATAATATATAATTGTCATAGATATCCATATAGGAGGTCGTGATATCCTGGGTCGTAATCAGTCCCGCCAGATATCCTTCTCCGTCCGTGATCGGGAGCGTCGGCACATTCATGTCCCTCATCATCTCCCACGCCCGCTTCAGGGAAAGCTGGTCGCTGACCCCCGGCGTCCGGCGGATCTCAATATCCTTCACCTGCGCGCCCACATCCGTAATCATAGCAGGAACTTCCGCGCCAAAGAACTCTAATACATACTTCGTCTCTTCGTTCAGTTCTCCCGCCCGCTTCGGTTCATACTCCTCCCCATCGGAGGTCTGATTCTTTAAATACGCATAAGCTATGGCAGAACAAACCGAGTCTGTGTCCGGATTCTTATGTCCGACTACCCAGACTTTTCTCTTCTCATCTAATCCCATAAAACACTTTCCCCTTACCTATATATAGATATTAACCGGCAACTGCCAGTCAGATATTTCTATTTCATATACAGTACTTCTGCTTCCTGCAAGCAGGATCTTTCATCACATCCTGTTATTCTCTCCCTGTTACACACTTCCGCTATCAGAAGAACTTTATACCGAGCACATAGTACAGGAAGAAAAACACCATCCCCAGGAAACTTAAAAAACTGAAAAACGAGAAAAACTTCAGACCTTTAAAAGATTTGTTAATTTTTGTCACGCTCTTGTCATCCAATTCTAACTCTTCCAGCTTTACCTCAAGATCCGTCACCAGGCTTTTCATATTGCGGTAACACTGTACATTCTCAGAATGAACTTTCGAAACTATGTCGCTCCGGAGACACTCCGCTTTTTCATTGATCTCTTCCATGGAGATCTTCTGCTGACTGAGCTGTTCCAACATAGACCGGATCTCATCAATCTGCTGCAGAGATTCCCTGATCTCGTCGATCTGTTGCACAGACTCCCTGATTGCACCAATCTCCTGAACAGATTCTTTCATCCCGCCCAACTGATCCAGTGACTCTTTCATCTGAGGAAGCGGTTGTACCGCATCTGAAATCACACGAATCTGCGCGGCGGAATCGCTCATCTCCTCTATCCGCTTCTGCGTCCCCTCATCCAGACGGCGGATCTGGCGGTCAGTCTTTACCTCCAGCTGTTCCATCTGCTTTTCAAGAGTGCTGATCATCTCCTGAATCTGAACCGTCACTCCCGTAATCAGCTGATCGATATCATCTCTTCTGGAATCTAAATTCTGCTCCACTTTTGTAGTCTCCTTTTTCATCCTGTCAATTTGGTTCTCCAATTGAATAATACGCTCCCGGGCTGAATCAAGCTGCTCTTTCAGCATAATATTCTTTTTATGCAGTTCGCCTTCCTGGCGATGTGACGCAGCGCTTCTCTGCTCACTTCTCTGCCTTGTCGAAGACGATTCACCACCAAACATAGCCTGCAGGCCGCTGATCAGATCCATTGCAAATTCCTCCTGTTTATTTCGCACGGCTCATTGCCTACGCTCAGTATACCATTATTCTTTCTATTTTACAACGCCTAACTCATCCAGATGAGCGCGAACCATCATCGCGATTTTAAACAGCATGGCGTCCTCGAAAGACCTGATATCCAGTCCGAGTTTTTTTTCAATCCGTTCCAGACGGTAGACCAGCGTGTTCCTGTGAATATAGAGCTGCCGGGCCGTCTCAGAAATATTGAGATTATTCTCAAAAAGCTTATTGATGGTTGCCAGTGTCTCCTCATCAAGGTCAAGTTCCATATTTTCCCCAAGCACTTCTTTCAGGAACATCTCGCACAAATCCGCAGGAAGCTTATAGATCAAGCGGCCAATCCCGAGCTTCCGATAATAAAATACGCGTTCCGTTCCGTAATATACAATCCCGATATCCAGCGCCGTGCAGGCGTGCATATATGCACGATTCAATTGTTCGAATGACTCCACCGGATCACCGTATCCCACCCACACATTAATCATCGCTTCCGACTGCATATTATCTACAATAGCACGGGCATACTGTTCATAGTTCTCACCCGGTATCTCTACCGCATTTTTGATCAGAATTGTCCTGGTTCCGTCCATCTCCACCATGAAATCCTGATAGCTGCTCACAAACAGATTCTTCAGCGTCTCAAGCATCACGGAATCCGCTTCGGTTTCTGAGTAAATTACGTAGAGTACGTATTTCCCGGATTTCAACTGCAGCTGATGACACCGCTCAGCTACTTTTTCCTTCGGAATCTCTCCGTTTATGATCTGCCGCAGTGCGTTGATTCTATTCTCCGGTTCCTGCAGAGAAAGCATATAATTCCGCACATGACACAGAGCCATTTTCCCGATCACGTAAGACTGATCCGTCTCCGATCCCCTGCTGCACAAAAGAACAAACTTTGTCTCACCTTGCAGTTCTACCCTGAAATAAATCCATCCCTGCTGTACCTGTGTCTCTGCCAGAGAGGACGCAAACGGCACAATCGTCTCCGATGTCTCCTCCGCTGATACAGTTCCCGCTATCAATTCCCCATCTACAGAAAAAAGGAGATACTCCCTCTTGGACGCCTCCCTCATATCTCCCAGAATCCTCTCGACTCTTTTTGCCGAAACCATATATTCCATAATATCCTCCTTAAAACGACACCTGCCAGCGTGTCATTGCCATCTATGAAAGTCATCGAATATCCAGCCATCTGGTCATGCAAGCACAAGGTGAATTGCCGCAAGGCGGCAAGAGAAGGTGGTCTGGACCATGCCCATCTGTCTGCCTATTCACGACACTTTCATAGTAAATCAAAAGACTGGGTACGGAGACCGTACCCAGTCCATCAAAACAATTCTTCTTAGTGAGAAATCGCCTGCTCTGTCTCTTTATCAAAGAGATGTCCTTTATTAACGTCAAATGCAATATGTACCTTATCGCCATAGCGAGCCGGGGTAGTTGCATCTACTTTTGCAGACATTGTAACACTGTTGGAGGTGTAATACAGCATAACCTCAGAACCGAGAAGCTCATAGCCTGTAACATCCGCTTCAATCTGATAATCTTTGTTCTTCTCAACAAAAGCAGGGAAGTCATCCATATCATCCGGACGGATACCGAAGACAACAGTCTTTCCATCATAGCCGCCGTCTTTTAAGGCTTTCGCCTTGTTCTCCGGCATCACATATGTATATCCATTGGAAGAAATGGTAACTTTATCTCCGCTGACTTTCACAACAGCATCCATAAAGTTCATCTGCGGAGATCCGATAAATCCTGCTACAAACAGGTTATCCGGCTCGTCATACAGTTTCTTCGGAGAATCTACCTGCATGATGACACCATCTTTCAGAACAACGATTTTGGTACCCAGCGTCATAGCCTCTGTCTGGTCATGTGTTACATAGATGATGGTAGCGCCCAGTCTCTGATGCAGTGCGGAAATCTCAGTACGCATCTGAACTCTCAGCTTGGCATCCAGGTTGGAAAGCGGCTCATCCATAAGGAATACTTTCGGCTCACGCACGATAGCACGACCCATAGCAACACGCTGTCTCTGTCCACCGGAAAGAGCCTTCGGCTTACGATCTAACAGCTTCTCCAGATCAAGGATCTTCGCCGCCTCGCGGACCTTCTTGTCGATCTCGTCCTCCGGCATCTTTCTTAACTTAAGAGCAAATCCCATGTTATCAGCAACCGTCATATGCGGATACAAAGCGTAGCTCTGGAATACCATTGCGATATCTCTGTCCTTCGGCTCTACATCGTTCATGCGCTTTCCGTCAATGTAGAAATCACCTTCGGAAATCTCTTCCAGACCGGCGATCATACGAAGTGTTGTCGACTTACCGCATCCAGAAGGTCCTACGAAGATGATGAACTCTTTGTCGGCCACTTCGAGGTTGAAATCTTTTACTGCCTCGAATCCGTTCGGATATCTCTTGTAAATATGCTGCATTGATAATTCTGCCATTTTGTTACCCTCCATATTTTCTTCTCACAGATTTCTCACTGCCATGCTGACATTTTATCAAATTAATTGCGAATTGTCATTAGATATTTTTACAAAATTACCATCTTATCCTTGGTATTTATGCCACGGAAGTTTCAAAAAATCGACACATTTTATATGTTTCGACGGCATTTGGCCCTATTTTCGGTAAAATTGACGGTAATCATTGCTTTCCTGTACTTCCAAATCCGCCCCTGCTGATGTTGTTCAGTGATTCCACCTCATCAAATACAACTTTCGGCTGGTTCTTCACGATCCGGAACTGGCAGATGCGGTCATTCTCCCGGATGATCGTGTCGCGGGTCGCATAGACCGGCATGCGCCACATATCTTCATCACCGCAATAAGAGCAGTCAATGATACCACAGCTGTTTGTCTGCAGAATCCCGTAATTTTTAAATGTGGAACTGCGGGGAACCAGATGCCCCTCATAGCCTTGCGGCAATTCCATAGCCACGCCGAGAGGAATCAGTTTAAACTCGCCTGCCTTAAGCTCCACGGTCTCGCTGGCACGGAGGTCAATCCAGTCAGACTTCCCCTCAATGTATTCCAGCCGTTTGATTTTGTCCGAAAAATAACGGATCCGTATTCTCTCCATCCCGATTTTCTCCTTCCCAATACCAATGCATCTATCTCAACATACAACGAAAAAGCCGATAGCATAACCTTTCAAAAAGCTGCCGCATCTTACCGGAAGCCGGACAAATCTGCTTTCTCAGTCAAAATAAAACACATCATCCTCATAAGTATTTACCACTGTCTCGCCATCCTGCTCTGTCTCATAAGTAAAGGAAAACGTGAGATATTCCTCCTGTGCAGCATCGAGCATGTCGTCCGGCACAAAGATCAGCCATCTCTGGTAACCGTTGTGTCCGGCTTCGATCATTTCCCAGTAACTGTAAAAAATTTTCAGAGGAGAAAACACCCATTCACTCCCCTCCCCGTCAGCAAAAGTAATATTTTTCACAACAATCGAAGATGCATCCAGGTCCTCACTCGTGTCATTATAAACCTGTACGGTGATCAGGTAAAACTTTCCCTCCTGCCCGCCATACTCTGTTTCCAGTTCTTCAAGCGCCTCCATATCTCCATCCAGAAGCATCACGGAATGGTCGCCCTCCCAATCCTCTTCTGTCAGACTCTGATCAACATCTTCCATGTAGGAATAGCTCAGATAAATTTCCTCAATAATGTCACTGCCCCCATCGATTTCTTCCCCGTAATAATCAAACGCTTCTTCTGTATCCTCAAGACCGCTCAGCGAATCCTGAATCCGCTGTAAAATGGAATTGAGAGACTCTGTCTCTGTGTCATCCTCCCACACAAAAGCATCTTCTGCATTGTCAAAAATCCCGCTGCTGTCTTCGCCATAACCAAGGAAACCCGCTATCCCGCCGCAAACAAAGAG
>JAJQCB010000262.1:7410-18953 GCA_021203005.1 Clostridiales bacterium
TTACAATAATAATTATTATAACAATAACGACCGCGAGATGCTTTTTGGTATAATTCTCCTCCGCTCCCCAAAAATTACCGTCCGGTTTCCTCCCGTCATCTGTCTGATGGCGGTAAGAATCATAATTTTTCTTATGCACCCGCTTATGGCTTTCCTCCGAGTGCGCCGGATCCTCGTCGTACCTCTCATGCAGTTCGCTCTCCAGCACTGCACTGTCCCTCCGGTTATATCTGCCGCACTTCGGACAGATTCCGTTATATTTTTCATAATCATAGCGTTTTCCGCATTTACCGCATGGAATCAGCATAACCCCGTTCTTTCCTTCTTCGTATGTTACCAGTCCAGATCCTCGTTCTCCGGCTTGCGCTCCCGGAGCATCAGTTCCAGCACCGCCTCCTTTGCCGGCTGCCCCTCAAACAGCACCCGGTTCACCTGCTCCACAATGGGCATATCAATCTCATATTTTTCAGCCAGGGCGAGCGCAGCTTTCGCGGAGTAAACGCCCTCCACCACCATCTTTACCTCATCCATGGCTTCCTCCATGGTATAACCCTGTCCGATGAGCATGCCTGCCTTCCGGTTCCGGCTGTGCCGGCTGGCGCAGGTCACAATCAGGTCTCCGATGCCGGAAAGACCGTTCACCGTCTCCATATTGGCGCCCATCGCCGAAGCCAGACGTCCGATCTCAGCGATGCCCCGCGTAATCAATGCCGCCTTTGTATTGTCCCCAAACCCGAGGCCGTCCGCCATTCCTGCTGCCAGAGCGATAACATTCTTGAGAGAGCTTCCCAGCTCAATTCCCAGCATATCCGGGCTGGTATAAACGCGGAAAACTTCATTCATAAAAAATGCCTGCACCCGCTCCGCGATCACTTTTGTCTTCGCTCCCGCCACCACTGTAGTAGGCAGTTCCCGGCCAACCTCCTCCGCATGGCTTGGTCCGGACAGCACAGCCACCTGCGCCTGCGGAATCTCCTGTTCCACAATGTCCGTCTGAATCATCAGTGTATGTTCCTCAATTCCCTTGGATACTACGACAATCAGCTGGCCGTCCCGGATAAAGCCGGCCATGCTGCGGGCTGTGCTGCGGATGTAAGGCGAGGGCACTGCAAGCACCACAAGCGCCTTTTCATTCACAGTCTTCTCTATATCTGTGGTAAAAGAAACAGGATCCGGAATTCTCACCCCCGGCAATTTATCCTTATGCTCCCGCTGAGCGTTGAGCATTGTTACCTCATCCTCTATGATGGACCATACCGTCACATCGTGTCCGTTATGCGCCAGGACAACAGACAGGGCTGTACCCCAGCTGCCCGCTCCGACAATGCCAACCTGTGCCATACTATCCTTCCTTTCTTTCATAGACTGCAATCTTTCGAATCACGCTTTCCACGAATCAAAACACCATTTCAATCTGATACGGCGCCTTACTCTTTAATGTATCTTATTTCTGCCCGGCATCCTTCTCCTCTGACTTCTTTGGGCGGAATTTATTCTCCGTGCCTGTCGCCAGACGCTTTAAATTCTCCCGGTGCTGGAAAAATGCAAGTCCGGTCAGAATACCCGTCACCACATACAATTCAACCAGAAAATCTGCGCCGACCTTCAGGAAACCCAGCTGTCCGAAGACGATGGTCTGCACAAAAAAACCGCTTAAAATCGCCAGGCTTCCCAGGGACATAAACCCGGTAGGAACCACTGCGAGGAAAAACAGAATCGCGCAGATGGGAACCATCCGCCAGTCGGATGCGAAGACAATACCCACACTGCAGGCAATCCCCTTTCCGCCCTTAAATCCGGCGTAAAACGGATAATTATGTCCCAGGACTGCGCCGATTCCGGCATAAAGTTCCAGCATCTTTACCGCCGCCGGGAACGTATTGCGGTACAGCAGCCAGATAATCACCATCGCCGCCACCGCTTTCAGGCAGTCACCGAAAAATACAATAACACCCGCTTTCCATCCCAGCACACGGATGGAATTTGTCATGCCGGTATTGCCGCTTCCCTCTTTTCTCAGATCTGTCTGATATGCTTTCCCGACCAGCCTCCCGGTCGGGAATAAACCAAACAGATATCCGAGTACCAGACCAATCACGCGAGCTGCAATCATTTATTTTTCACCCTTTCTCCTGCTGACAAACATGCCTCCCGTATACTTACGGGAAATCAGTGTCTCACAAACATCATTTCTGCGAGTCTTTCCTCTCACGAATTATAAACTTCAGCGCAGTGCCCTTGAATCCAAAGGTTTCCCGGATCCGGTTTTCCAGATATCTGGTATAGGAAAAATGCATCAGCGCCTTGTCGTTGACAAACAGGACAAATGTCGGCGGCTTCACCGCCACCTGCGTCGCATAGTAAATGCGCAGGCGTTTTCCCTTGTCAGACGGAGGCTCATGCATAGCCACCGCTTCCATGATAATCTCATTTAAAACGCCGGTCGCGATCCGCATGGAATTGTTCGCGATCACCATATCGATCATCTCATACATCTTCGTCAGGCGCTGCCCTGTCCTCGCAGAGATAAACATAATCTCCGCGTAAGGCATAAAACTCAGCGTCTCGCGAATCCGGCTGGTATGGCGGTACATGGTCTTGTCATCCTTCTCCACCGCATCCCACTTGTTGACCGCAATGATGATTCCCTTTCCCCTCTCATGGGCGATCCCCGCGATCTTGGCATCCTGCTCCGTCACACCCTCTGTGGCATCAATGACAAGGATTACCGCATCCGCGCGCTCTACAGCTGTCACGGCACGGATGATACTGTAGCGCTCGATTTCCTCTTTGATCTTACTCTTGCGCCGCAGGCCGGCCGTATCGATAAAAACATACTCCTTTCCGTAATAACGGATTACCGTATCAATCGCATCCCGGGTCGTTCCGGCAATATCTGAAACTATCAGGCGATTCTCCCCGAGGAGCTTATTGATAATGGAAGATTTCCCCACATTCGGTTTGCCGACGATAGCGATCTTCGGCCGCTCATCTTCCTCACCGGCCTCAGCATCATCCGGGAAAAAGCTGACCACTTTCTCCAGCATATCGCCCAATCCCAGCTTGGAAGCAGCGGAGACCGGCACCGGATCTCCCATGCCGAGATTGTAAAATTCATAGACATCCGGCTCATATTTCTGGAAATTGTCCACTTTATTGACCACCAGGACGACCGGCTTGTGGGAACGGCGCAGCATGTCCGCAACCTTCGCGTCCGCATCCGACATTCCCTGGCGCACATCCACCATAAAAAGGATCACATCCGCCGTCATCATAGCGATCTCCGCCTGTTCCCGCATCTGGGACAAAATAATATCTTTGGAGTCCGGCTCAATACCGCCGGTATCAATCAATGTAAAGGAATGATTTAACCATTCCACGTCAGCATAAATACGGTCTCTGGTCACCCCCGGCGTGTCCTGGACAATAGAAATCCGCTCCCCTGCCAGATCGTTAAAAAGCGTGGACTTTCCCACGTTCGGGCGGCCGACTACCGCCACAATCGGTTTGCTCATACTTCACCTCATCTATGATATAATCCGAAAAATCCTCTGTGAATAATATTACATGATGGTTCTTCATTTGTAAAGAAAAAAGAGGCAGCCATACGATCATCCCGTATGGCTGTCTGTTTACTAGTTGTATTTTCTTTTTCTAGCTGCTTCGGATTTCTTTTTGCGCTTGACGCTGGGCTTCTCGTAATGTTCTCTCTTACGAATCTCCTGCTGAATACCAGCCTTTGCACAGTTTCTCTTGAATCTGCGTAAAGCGCTATCCAAGCTCTCGTTCTCTTTCACGATCACATTTGACATAGAATCACACCTAACCTCCCTCCAGCTGCATATTGTGCCTATTCAACTGATTGGGTAATATTCACTGCACTTCACCCATTATAGCATGGATTTGCAATCCGTCAAGAAAAATTTTGCATTTCCTCACACATTTCCTCACACAAAATTATCCAATACCGCCAAATCTCTTCTATTATTTTTGGGCGAACCCCTGTATCAGTCACAGCTGCTCCTCCAGGACTTCTCTCACCGCAGCGATCGCATCGGGAATCCCGGCCGGGTTCTTCCCGCCGGCCTGCGCCATATTCGGACGCCCGCCGCCTCCGCCGCCGACTTTTTTCGCCACGGCTTTGATCAGGTTACCCGCATGAGCGCCCTGCTTCACCGCGCCGTCCGTCGCCATCGCCATCAGGCTCACCTTGCCGCCGATCGCGCTGGCCAGAAGGATGACTCCCTCGCCCATCTTCTCTTTCAGCTGGTCGCCCAGGTCACGGAGACCGTTCATATCCACCTCGGGAACACAGGCTGCCAGAAGCTTCACGCCCTTCACTTCCACCACTTCATCCATCACGTCGCCCATGGAGGACTGTGCGATCTTACTCTTTAAGGATTCGTTCTCCGACTGCAGCGCCTTAATCTCCGACTGCATGTGCGTGATCTTTGCCTCCAGATCCGCCGGTGCAGCCTTCGCCGCCTTTGCCGCCGCGGCCAGCTCGTCCTCCACCTGCTTATAATAGGCAAACACATTGGCTCCGGTCAAAGCTTCAATCCGGCGCACACCTGCCGCCACGCCGCCTTCAGACACAATCTTAAATGCCGTAATGTCCGCCGTATTCGCCACATGGGTGCCGCCGCAGAACTCTTTGGAAAAATCTCCCATAGAGACAACGCGGACGGTCTCGCCGTATTTTTCTCCAAACAATGCCATGGCTCCGGTTTTCTTCGCCTCGTCCACGGTCATCACATCCGTCTGTACCGGAATGCCCTCGGCAATCTTTTCGTTGACAATCTGCTCTACTTTCTGCAGGTCTTCCTCTGTCATCGCCTGGAAGTGGGAAAAATCAAACCGCGTGCGGTCCGCATCCTGGTAGGAGCCGGCCTGTTCCACATGAGTGCCCAGCACATCACGCAGCGCTTTCTGGAGCAGATGGGTTGCGGAATGGTTCTTACAGGTCGCCATCCGGCGCTGCCGGTCCACTGCAAGCATAACGGTATCTCCGGACTTTAACAGACCGGAAACCATGTGTCCGACATGGCCGAAACGTCCTCCGGCCAGTTTGATAGTATCGGTCACCTCAAACTCGCCATCAGCTGTGGAAATCACGCCGTGATCGCCCATCTGGCCGCCCATAGTAGCATAAAAAGGAGTCACGTCTGTAATAATTGTGCCTGTATCACCATCTGTGAGCGCTTCCGCAAGCGCATCCTCCTCGTCCTCGCTTGCTGCGGTTTTTACAAGAACCAGAATCTTTCCCTGGTCTTCCAGATGATCATATCCCGAAAATAATGATGTAATCGCGGGATCAATCTCATCGTAAACGGTAGATTCGTGCCCCGTGTAATCCGTCTTCTTCCGGCTGCTTCTGGCCATCTGCCGCTGATTTTCCATGGCAGCCTTAAAGCCATCTGCATCATAGGTAAACCCTTTCTCCGACAAAATCTCCTCCGTCAGATCAATCGGGAATCCATAGGTATCATATAATTTAAACGCGTTTTCACCGGAAAGGACTTTCTCTCCCCGCTGCGCGATCTCCGACTCCATCTCGCCGAGAATCGCCAGTCCCTGGTCGAGCGTCTTCGCAAAGCGCTCCTCCTCCTGGGTCAGCACCTTCAGAATGAAATCCTTTTTCTCCTCCAGCTCCGGATAGCCGTCCTTGCTCTCGCCTATCACAGTCATCGCCACGTCTGCCAGGAACGCACCCTCGATTCCCAGCATTCTGCCGTGACGAGCCGCGCGGCGGATAATCCGGCGCAGCACATATCCTCTGCCCTCATTCGTGGGCATAATACCATCGGAAACCATGAACGTCGCGGAGCGGATATGATCTGTGATCACACGGATGGAAACGTCATCCAGCGCGTCCGTCTGATATTTCTTTCCGGAGAGTTCACATACTTTATCCCGGATTGCTTTCATCGTGTCCACATCAAAGACAGAATCCACGTCCTGCACTACCACAGCCAGACGCTCCAGCCCCATGCCGGTATCAATATTCTTATTTTCAAGCTCCTCATAACCGCCCTTGCCGTCGCCGTTGAACTGGGTAAAGACATTATTCCAGACTTCCATATAACGGTCGCAGTCACAACCCACCTTGCAGTCCGGCGATCCGCAGCCATACTTTTCACCCCGGTCATAGTAAATCTCGGAACAGGGACCGCAGGGTCCCGCGCCATGCTCCCAGAAGTTGTCGCACTCTCCCGTCTCCGGATCACGGTAAAACCGCGTGATCTTCTCCGCGGGAACGCCCACCACATTCGTCCAGATTTCAAAGGCTTCCTCATCCTCGCCGTAGACCGACGGATAAAGCCGTTCCGGATCCATACCCAGAGTCTCCGTCAGGAACTCCCAGGACCAGGTGATCGCCTCTTTTTTAAAATAATCTCCGAAAGAAAAATTGCCGAGCATTTCAAAAAAGGTCAGATGCCGCGCCGTCTTTCCCACATTCTCAATATCGCCCGTGCGGACGCATTTCTGGCAGGTAGTCACCCTCCGCTTCGGTGGAATCTCCGCCCCGGTAAAATAGGGCTTTAAAGGCGCCATTCCCGCGTTGATCAGCAGCAGACTGTTGTCATTGTGCGGAATCAAAGAAAAACTCTTCATCGCCAGATGATCTTTACTCTGGAAAAAATCAAGATACATCCTGCGCAGTTCGTTCACTCCATATGCTTTCACAATTCAATCCTCCGTCTATTCACCATAATTATATTCAGACTTTTCAGCAAAAAATATACTAGCACAAGAACCATGTGTTTTCAAGGATTTCTTCCTGTTCAGCGCCCCATTGATCTCTGGTTTTCCTGCAAATCAGGGTTACTCCACTGTATCCTCCCGCAAATCATCCCCATCCGCTGCCGAAGTCGCCAGCTGATCGCACCGTTCATTCTCCGGATGTCCGTCGTGACCTTTCACCCAGTGCCAGGCAACCTCATGCGGCTTCATAGCCGCCAGCAGGCGCTGCCAGAGATCAATATTTTTCACCGGGGACTTGTCCGATTTTTTCCACCCGCGCTTTAACCAGCCATAAATCCAGTGCTGATTGAATGCGTCCGTCAGATATTTGGAATCCGAGTAAAGATCCACCTGACAGGGCTTCTGTAACGCTTCCAGGCCTGCAATCGCCGCCATCAGCTCCATACGGTTGTTTGTCGTTTTTTGATATCCGGCGCTTAATTCTTTCTCATGCAGAGTACCGCTGCCGTCCGTAAACTGCAGCACCACGCCGTATCCGCCGGGACCGTCCGGGTTGCCGCGGGCCGCGCCGTCTGTATAAATTGTTACATGCATCATTTACCGCATCCCCCGTATAATCCGGTTCGCTTCCCGGTAAACATCTTTCGGTTCCACACCAATGTCAAACTTCCCATCCTCATAGAGAATCTTTCCGTTCACCATCGTCAGTTTCACATTCTGCTTTCCGCCGCTGTAAACCAGATTTTTTACTATATTATTCTCCGGCTGCATGTTCGGCTGCATGAGATCGATCAGAATCAGATCCGCCTTTTTCCCAGCTGCCAGGCGGTCGCAGTCCGGAAGATGCATCGCCTTCGCGCCACCCGCTGTCGCCATATAGAGAATCCGGTCCGCACTGATACACTCCGCGTCCATCTCCCGCACTTTCGCCAGCGTGGAAGCCAGATACATCTCCTTAAACATATCCAGGCTGTTGTTGCTGGCCGCGCCGTCCGTGCCGATTGCCAGGTTAATCCCTTCGTCATAAAATCGTTTCAGCGGCGCAATCCCGCTCGCCAGCTTCAGATTAGACGCCGGGCATGTCACGGCCGTCAGCCCGCGATTTTTAAATATTTCAAAATCCTTATCATCAAAATATATACAATGGAACCCGCCGCCGCCGTACTCATACATCCCCAACTCATCCGTAATCTGTGTCGGCGTCCTGCCATAGCGCTCCACACACTCCGCCACTTCCTTTGCCGTCTCGGAATTGTGCATATAAAGCGGCGACTTATATTTCTGAGCCAGCTTTGCAATCCCCTCCATCATCTCCATTTTCGTCGTATATTCCGCGTGGAATCCGATGAAAAATGTAGTCAGGTCACTGGTCTCATTCACTCTCAGATAATTCTCTTCCACCACGCCCAGGTCGCCGCCGAAGCTGTTGACGCCGGAGACCTGCACCGCGCGGAAGCCGCAATCCGCCGCCACCTGCGCGTAAACCGGCGGAAAATAACACATGTCAAAGCTGGTCGTAATCCCGGCGGTCAGATATTCCATAATACCAAGCTGCTCCAACGGGCGGATATTATCCGTATTCAGCTGATCTTCTTTCGGAAAACACATCTGATACAGCCACTCCTGCAGCGGAAGGTCGTCCGCATAGGAACGCAAAAATGTCATATACGTATGTGCGTGGGCATTTTTCAGACCCGGCATCAGGAGGTTGCCCCGGCAATCCATCTCCCGCTCCCAGAGAATCATCTCCATACCGAGGCCGGCAAGAATCTGATCCGGCTCCTTGCCGTCGCCCACGTAGAGGATACGGTCACCGGAAACCCAGAGTTCCCCGGAAACAACCTCAAAATTCTCTTTCTCATCCAATGTTAATATCTTCGCATTATAAAACCTGATATTCATTTCCATACTCCTATCAGTCCTATAAGAGGTCGCCCTCTTTTTTCACCGTCTGCCATTTCCGGGAAAAAAGTGACGCCCTACGACAGGTCTGCCCTGCGGGTACTTTGCGCGCGAGCAGCTGTACCCGCGGGGCAGACCTGTAGCAAAATTTTCCTATCCGCAGCCAATTCCGTATTACATCTTCATGCTCTGCTAAAGCATCTTCTTAATCTCCAGAATGCTTTCCGTCACCAGCTTCTGAAACAGCGGCGCCACCCGGTCTGCCGACTCCTGCACCTCCGCGTGGGTCAGCGGTTTCTTCGAAATACCTGCCGCAAGGTTGGAAATACAGGAAATCCCGCATACTTTCATCCCCATATGATTTGCCGCGATAGCCTCGCATGCCGTACTCATCCCCACAGCATCCGCGCCGATCACCTTACACATACGAATTTCAGCAGGCGACTCATAGTTCGGTCCGGTCAGCTGGATATACACTCCCTCTTTTAACGGAATACCCAGCCGCCCAGCCGCCGTCCTCACTGCATCCTGCAGCCTGAGATTATAAATATGACTCATATCCGGGAAACGCACCCCAAGTTCGTCCGGATTCGGTCCGATCAGCGGCGATGGCACAAAGTCAGAAATCTGATCTGTGATCAGCATCAGGTCTCCCGCATGCATTCCCTCCTGAATCCCGCCGGATGCGTTCGTCAGGAACAACACCTTTGCCCCAAGCATTCCCATGAGGCGGGTCGGAAGCACCACATCCGCCATGGAATATCCCTCATAATAATGTACGCGGCCCTGCATGATCACCACCGGGATGTCCTGCACATAACCGAAAACAAAGCGGCCTGCGTGTCCTAAAACAGTGGAGGTCGGGAACCCCTCAATCTCATGGTAATCCAGCACGGTCTCTATCTCAATCTGATTTGCATAATCCCCCAGGCCAGAGCCGAGAATCAGGGCAATTTCCGGTTGGAAATCCGTCCGGTCACGGACGCTTTTCAGGCATTTCTCCAGTTTTTGATATATCTCAGTCATACAGAATCCTCCTTGTGTATCAGCCGTGCCCGTTCGAGAGCCTATGGCTCTCAGCCTCGCATAAATTCGATTACGCCAGTTAAAAAAACTGCCATCCCACTTATCACGGTACGGGCATTCGCCCTATATCAGAGCACAGATAGGCATCCCCTTACGCGCCAGCATGACGTATCTACCCATCTGCACTCTGCTGCACGGCTTATTGCTTGCGCTCATAATAGCATAAAACAAATTGCTGTACAATCTTTTTGTTTTTCTGTCATTGACAATTTACCCCGGTATCATCAGATAATGATGCAGACCAGCCCTCCATTGCTGTCATTGACAATTTTCTGCATGGTGTCCTGCAGCTTCACCTGACTTTCCTCATCCATCATCGTAATCTTGCGCTGAATACCGTCCTTCACCAGTTCTCCGATGGACTTTCCGAAAATCTTCGTTTTCCACAACCCGTCCGCGTCATCCTGGTTCTGCCGGATATATTCGATCAGATCCTGCGCCTGCTCCTCGCTGCCGATGATCGGCGCAATCTCTGTCTCAATATTGGCACGAATCATATGAATCGAAGGCGAGGAAGCCCTGACTTTAACGCCATACTTATTCCCATGCTTCATCAGCACCGGCTCTTCAATGGAAATATCACGGATCGATGGCGATACCACGCCGTATCCGGTACTTTGTACACTGTCCACAGCGGCTCCCACCTGCTCGTATTTCTGTTTTTGCTCTGCCATACTGCGGAAAAGCGAAATCAGCTCATATTCATCATGGACCGGCACGCCGGTCAGCCCGCTCAGATTTTCATAATACAAATGCTCTCCCACCTGCATGCGAAACCGTGCGCTCCCTGCGGAAAGATCAATCCGGTCCTCCTCCACTTCTACAATTTCTTCCGCTTCCGGTTTCCACTCTTTCCCTATGATATCCCGCATCTGCCTTGCCTGTTCCAGAATATGTTCCGCCTCCCTGACGGCGGCAGCTTTGACCGGATGGTCCGCCGGAAGCATTTCCACCCATTTCGGCAAAAAGAAATCCAGCCTGACAAGAGGAAACTCATATAACACCTGCTGCAAAATTGTCTGGACATCCTCCATCTTCATCTGCTCACAATTCACCGGAATCACGGAAACCTGATACTTTTCCCGAAGCTTTTCCGCCAAAGCAGATGTCTGCTCGCTGTACGGCTTGGGTGTGTTTAACAGAATCACAAAAGGCTTGCCGATTTTTTTCAGTTCCGCAACTGTTTTTTCCTCCGCCGGTTCATAGCTGTTCCTCGGGATATCGGTAAAGCTCCCGTCCGTTGTCACCACCACACCGATTGTGGAATGATCCCGTATCACTTTTTCCGTTCCCACCATGGCCGCTTTTGCAAACGGAATCTCATACTCAAACCAGGGAGTTTTTACCATCCGCTCTTTTCCGTCTTCCAGATGACCGTTTACCCCGTCAATGAGATACCCGACGCAGTCAATCAATTTTATCCGCACCGGCAAATTCTCCTGCAAATTAATTTCCACTGCATCCTTCGGAATAAATTTCGGCTCCGTCGTCATAATTGTCTTTCCCTGCGCCGACTGCGGAAGCTCATCCACAGTCCGGCTCTTTTCGTCACCTTCCTCCATTCGCGAAAGAACCATTAAATCCATAAAGCGTTTGATAAATGTCGACTTCCCTGTTCTGACGGGGCCGACCACTCCCAGATAAATATCACCGCCGGTACGTGCGGCAATATTCTGATAAATGTTTGTATCCGGCATTTCTCACTCACCCTCCCTGCCATTATCTATCCTTAAGTCCGCCCCGGCAAATGCAGGCAGAAGCTTTTCGTAACTGTAAAAGCACGGAACAGTTACGCCTTTTCTATAACCATATGAGAAAATCTACTTTCTCAGAACAAAAAACGAAATTTG
>JAJQCB010000273.1 GCA_021203005.1 Clostridiales bacterium
TGGAAAAGATCCTTACTGGCTGTAAGGTATCTAACCCATAAATACATTGTAGTAGAAAGGAAGTGCCGGATCATGACTAAAGAAGGTTATATGCGCCGGGCTCTGGAGCTGGCTGCGCAGGGCGCCGGTTATACCAATCCCAACCCCATGGTGGGCTGTGTCGTCGTAAAAGACGGGCAGATCATCAGTGAGGGATACCATGAAAAATATGGTGAATTCCACGCCGAACGCAACGCGCTGACGCGATGTACAGAGGATGCTGCGGGCGCTGATCTGTATGTAACGCTGGAACCCTGCTGTCACTATGGAAAAACGCCGCCATGCACGAAGATCATAATAGAAAAAAAGATCGCCAGAGTTTTTGTCGGCAGTATGGATTCCAATCCGCTTGTTGCAGGAAAGGGTGTGCAGATTCTCCGGGATGCGGGCATCGAGGTAGAGACCGGCATTCTGGAAGCGGAGTGTCGGAAATTAAACGAAGTGTTTTATCACTTTATAGAGACAAAACAGCCTTTCGTGATTATGAAGTACGCCATGTCCCTGGATGGCAAGATTGCCTGTGCTACCGGCGACTCCAAATGGGTCACGGGTGAGGCTTCCCGCACTCACGTCCACGAGCTTCGCAAGCGCTGCATGGGTATCATGGTCGGCCTGGGAACGGTCCTCGCGGACGATCCCATGTTAAACTGCAGGATTGCCGAAAACGCTGACCCTGTCCGTATCATCTGCGACAGCAGTCTTCGGACACCGGTAAACAGTCAGCTTGTCCGCACGGCGCACGACATCCCCACAATCATCGCCTGCTCCCACTCCGCGCAGAAATCGGCGAAAGGACAGGAAAAAGCGGCTTTGCTCAAGGAGGCCGGTGTGCAGATCATCCCCACCAGCGGCTCCCACGGAGTGAATTTAAAAGAATTGATGAACATCCTCGGCTCCCGGGGAATTGACAGTATCCTTCTGGAGGGAGGCGGTACGCTGAACTCCTCCGCCCTGCAGGACGGCATTGTCAATAAAGTATACGCCTACATTTCGGGCAAAATCATCGGCGGCATGGATGCTCCGACACCGGTCTCGGGAATGGGAGCGGACCGCATGTCGGAAGCGGTAAAGCTGCACGATATGAAAATACAGACTTTTGGGGAAGATATCTGTATCAGCGGATATCCGGAATATGCAATTTAAAACGTTGCTAGTCACAGCAAATTGAGACATAAGCAAAAAGGTGAGCAGCGTTTTGTGCTGCGTCAGACGTGAAACGTCTGCTTTTGCGCATGTAAGGTGAAATGCTGTGAATAGTAATCATAATTCATAAAAAGGAGTTGAAAACACCATGTTCACCGGTTTAATTGAAGAAGTCGGTACCATCCAGAGTATCCGCCGCGGGCAGAAGTCCTGTGTGCTGACCATCGGGTGCTGTACTGTTTTAGAAAATTCCAAAGTGGGGGACAGCATTGCAGTCAACGGCGTCTGCCTGACTGTCACCGATCTGGGCGGCAGTTATTATACAGCAGACGTGATGGCGGAGACCATGAACCGCAGTTCCCTCGGGCAGCTTTCCTCCGGGTCCAAAGTCAACCTGGAGCGCGCCATGCCGGCAAATGGCCGGTTTGGCGGACACATTGTCTCCGGGCATATTGACGGCACCGGCACGATTCGCTCTATCGGGCGGGAGGATAACGCGGTCTGGTATACGGTGGAGTCCGCGCCCTCCATTCTGCGCTATATTGTGGAGAAAGGCTCCATCACGATCGATGGCATCAGTCTGACTGTAGCTTATGTGGACGAGTGCTGCTTTAAGGTATCCATCATTCCGCACACACAGCAGGTGACTGCCCTGCATGACCGGCGCGTCGGCGATATTGTCAACCTGGAATGCGACATTATCGGAAAATATGTAGAAAAGCTGCTGACTCATCCCGCTGCAGATAATACGGTAAGCCGGATTTCAGACGAGGAAAAAGGCGGCATCACAGAGGAATTTTTGCATAAATACGGATTTTAAAAAGCATATGGAGGTATAGAAAAATGGCAAAGGAAATAGGAACTATCGAACAGGCTTTGGAGGACATCAAAAACGGCAAAGCCATTCTGGCAATCGATGACCCGGAAAGAGAAAATGAGGGCGATTTAATCTGCGCGGCGGAATTCGCCACCCAGGCAAATGTAAATCTGATGGCCAGCGAGGCAAAGGGACTGATCTGCATGCCCATGGACGGCGCGATCTGCGATCAGCTGGGCCTGGAACCGATGGTAACCAACAATACGGACAATCACTGCACCGCATTTACGGTATCCATCGACCATGTGGACACTACCACCGGTATTTCCGCGGCAGAGCGCTCCATCACCGCAATGAAGACCGTGGAAGATGGCGCAAAGCCGGCCGACTTCAGGCGCCCCGGACACATGTTCCCGCTCCGCTCCAGAGAGGGCGGTGTGCTGGTGCGCGACGGCCACACGGAGGCAACCACCGATCTCTGCCGTCTCGCCGGGTTAAAACCCTGCGGACTCTGCTGCGAGATTATGCGGGAGGACGGCACCATGATGCGGACCACGGAACTTCTGGAATTTGCCGAGCGCCTGAATCTGACGGTCATTACCATTCCGGATCTGATTAAATACCGGATGCGCAATGAAGGTCTGGTCAAACGGCAGGCCGAGGCGAAGCTTCCGACTAAATACGGGGAATTTAAGATTTATGGCTATGAAAACACGATAAACGGCGACGGGCATGTGGCTCTGGTGATGGGAGAAATCTCGGAGGACGAGCCGGTACTCTGCCGTGTGCACTCCGAGTGCCTGACCGGCGATGTCTTCGGCTCCGCCCGCTGTGACTGCGGCGAGCAGCTGGATGCCGCCATGAAAGCCATCGCAAAAGAGGGCAAAGGCGTCCTTCTCTACCTGCGCCAGGAAGGCCGCGGCATCGGTCTGATCAACAAGCTGAAAGCTTACGAACTTCAGGAACAGGGCTACGACACTGTTGACGCCAATATCCGCCTGGGCTTTCCTGCTGATATGCGGGAGTACGGCATCGGCGCTCAGATTCTCGCCGACCTCGGCGCAAAGCGGCTCCGTCTGCTGACCAACAATCCAAAAAAAATCACGGGGTTGTCCGGCTACGGCATTACGATTGAAGAGCGGGTGCCCATTCAGATCAAAGCGCAGAAATTTGATTATTTTTACCTGAAGACCAAGCAGGAGCGGATGGAGCATATGACAGATTATGAGTAGGCTTTCATTAGAAACTATCCGAATAGAGAGAATTGTTAAAAAAGATTAATAGTTGAATACTTAATCCTTGGGAAAACAGTAACGATTCAAGACAAAGAAAACGTTATACAAAATAGCAGATGAAAGCTGCATGAAAAAACAGCAGTTACAGAAAAAATTAACAAGGGAAACATAACAACACGCATAATGTGTAAAAAGAAAGGAAAACAGTCATGAGAGTTTTAGAAGGAAATGTTGTAGCAAAAAGTATGAAAATTGGTATCGTAGCCGCACGTTTTAATGAGTTCATCGTCTCCAGGCTGGTCGGCGGCGCGCAGGATGCCTGCCTCCGTCACGGCGTCAACGACGATGATATCGATCTGGCCTGGGTACCCGGCGCGTTCGAGCTGCCGATCATCGCAAAGAAAATGGCGGAATCCGGAAAATACGACGCCATCCTTTGCCTGGGCGCGGTAATCAAGGGCTCTACCAGTCACTATGACCTGGTCTGCGCGGAGACCTCCAAGGGAATCGCCACTGTCGGCTTACAGACCGGTGTTCCCACACTTTTCGGCGTGGTTACCACCGACAATATCGAGCAGGCCATTGAGCGCGCCGGAACCAAGGCGGGGAATAAAGGCTATGATGTCGCCTGCTCCGCCATTGAGATGGTAAATCTGATGCGGAATATCTAGGCTACTGTTCCATCTGCTTTCCCAGGAAACCGGCTGCAGTCTGCACCAGTTTCTGACAGATGTCGCCGGATTTATCCTTATCCTCCTGACTGCACAGGATGACGGAACCGATAGCGTCCCCTTCGCTGATGATGGTGCTGATTGCCTGTGTCCGGTAGTCCAGGCCGTCGTCGGCGGTCAGGCGGATAAAGGCGGATTCGTCTTTGTCAGATACCTGTTGGCCACGGTTCTCAATCATGGTTTCCAGCTGGCGGCTGATTGGTTTTCCGTCGTATTCTTTTTTGTGATGTCCGGCTGCTGCGATGATATGGTCCCGGTCGCTGACGCAGGCCAGGCATCCGGTGGTCTGGGCCAGGCATTCCGCATATTGTCCGGCAAAAGCGGAAAGCTCACCGATGGGAGAGTATTTTTTGAAAATAATTTCACCTTCGTGGTCGGTAAAAATTTCCAGCGGGTCGCCTTCCCTTATCCTCAAAGTGCGGCGGATCTCTTTCGGGACGACGACGCGGCCGAGGTCGTCAATGCGTCGGACAATTCCTGTAGCTTTCATATATCTCTTTCCTCCGTTTGCAAGTTTGTTTTTGTCATTGATACTATTATCTGTAAATAGAGGGATTCTATACCTGCAGAAATCATTGGCTGGCAGAAGAAAAGGGTGAGTTTTCAATGAAATGGCGGTAAAAATCAGAACACGGTGAGTGAATGATAGAATAAATAATTGCATATTTATCCTGATACATTTACAATATTTATATCTGAGAAAGAAGAGGAGGAACTAAAATGTTTGAGGAAATCAGAGAGGTCATTGCAGAGCAGCTTGAATTTGATCCGGATGATATCAAGCCGGAATCCACATGGGAGGAACTGAAAATAGACTCTTTAGACATTGTGGACATGATGTTTACGCTGGAAAGCCAGTATGACATTGAACTGCCGGAAGATGAGATGGAAAATGTCAGAACCGTCGGGGAGATGGCTGCTCTTGTAGAAAGAAAAATGCAGAGTTAAATTTTGCGGCCGGAGAATTCATTGGCGGTTCCCAAACCCTCGGGAACATCACCGTTGGTGATGGAACCTGGGATGATGGTTCTTTCACAGTGAATGTGCATCTGTCGGAATGTGAGTAAAGGGAGAGAAGGCAATATGTTTTTTTGGGAGAAAGAAGAAAAAGGAACAAGCTAAAGAAAATAAGGTAAATACTGTCGAGGAGACAGCAAAGACTGCAGAAGAAGTTCCAACTGCAGATGCCTGGGATTATTATAAAAAATTCGAGCACTACTTTAAGTATGCAGATGATTATAAAATTCATCATGAAGAAGCATTTGAATATGCTTTAAAAGCTGCTGAATCAGGACTTGACTCAGGACTTTTTGAACTGGGAGAATATTATCGGAGAGGAGACACAGAAAATAAGCCGGATAAAGAAAGAGCCTTCAAAGTCTTTAAAGCCGGAGCTGAATTAGGTGGAGCAATCACACAATATCATCTTGCCGAATGTTATGAACGTGGTGATGGGGTTGAAGCTGACAAAGAAAAAGCACTCTACTGGTACAATGAAGTACTAAAGAACGAAGATAATATTTGGGATGATCATGCTAAAACAAGAATTAAAGAGATAAAAGCTTTAGATGATCCTGTACTTGCTGAAGAGTTAGCTAAAAAGAAAGCCAAGGAAGAAGAGGAAGCAAGAAGAAAACAAAAAGAAAGAGAAGAATATTATAACAGCGAAGAAGGAAAACAGGAAAGATTCAGAATGTATTTAAAGGCTGCTTTAGAAGGATCTTTCTTCAGACAGTATACGGTTGGGGTATATTATAGAGATGGCATAGGTGTTGAAGTAAATAATGAAAAAGCTTTTTACTGGTTTAATATTGCGGCAAATAACGGATTTAGAGATGCGATGTATGAATTGGGGCAATGTTATGTTAATGGGATAGGTACTAATGTTGATCATGCAATGGCTGTTTACTGGTATCTTAAAGCTGCCAGGGAAAGACATAGTGATGCTAAATTCATCATTAATAATCTATCGCCTGCTGATATAATCTCCTTTTTAGATAAAGTATGTAACTCCAGGAATGAGAAACTAAGCAGTGATGCTAAAAGATTAAAAGGATATATCCAGTATGATTTATACAAAGATGATGCCGATAATGGTGATCTAGGAGCAATGAAGAATCTTGGTATTTGTTATGAAAAGGGTATTGGAACGGATGAAGATCTTTCTCAGGCACTTTACTGGTACAAGAAAGCTGCTGATGAAGGAGATGCTGACTGTCTGTACTTTTTGGGTATGTTCTATAAAGAGGGCACAGGAGTAGAAAAAGATGAATATCAGACATATCGTTATTTCAAGGCGGCTTCTGAAAAAGGACATTTAGATGCCACATATGAACTATCACACTGCTATGAGTATGCTTATGGAGTAGATGAAGACATAGAGGAAGCATTTTATCTGTATGATCATCTTTGTCGAAAAGGATACCGTAAAGCCCAGATTGCTATGGTGCTTCTTGTTATGTTTGATTCGAATAATTTTACTCCTGAACAGATAGATAAAGCACTATACTATTTGGAACAGGCGGGGGAAGCAGGATACGAAGATTCCCGAGGTATGCTTTTCACATATTATTCAATCGGGGTTCGTCCTATTAAAAAGGATGAAAGCAAAGCACTGTACTGGGCTGAAAAGCTTGCTGAAGAGGGAGAAATAAAATATCAGCGTGAAGCCTATGAGCGTTATAATGAAGGTATTGGTACTGCTGTCAATAAACAGAAAGCTATGTACTATCTTGAAAAAGCAGCTGAAAGCGGAGATATTGACTCCCAGGTTGAAGTGTGTAATATCTATATTGATCAAGATGATCAAAAGAAAGCTTTCTACTGGCTTAAAAAGCTTGCTGAAGGAGACTTGGAGGAAGCGTATTATTTGCTTGGAATAAGATATGTGGGTGGTATAGGAACTGAACGAAATTATTCTAAAGCATTTTACTGGATAAAAAAAGCTGCTGAGGCCGGAAATGTAGATGGTATGGAAAAACTGTACAAGATGTATCATGATGGTGTAGGTACGGAAAAAAACATGAGAGAGTACCGGTATTGGAAAAGGAAGTGGGATCAAAATAAGTAGTGATGGTTTCTCTTTTATCAGGCATTGACACAGAAGGTGAGAAAGAAGAGGAGAGAAATATGCCATTTACAATTATTCGGCAGGACATAACAAAGATGCGTGTGGATGCCATTGTCAATGCAGCGAACACAGAGCTTTTGATGGGCGGCGGTGTGTACGGCGCTATTTTTCATGCGGCCGGTGCGGGATGTGCTGAACCGTTGGAACACGTATATCTCCAGAGACGAACAGCACTGAACAGTGACGAAGTTTGAGGAACAGATATGTTATTGGAATTACAGACAGGCCGGCCTGCGTCGGATGCCGGGCGGATGGAGAAAGAGATTCGGGTATATGACCTGCTGGATTCCCTGCAGATTGATTATCAGCGGGTGGATCATGAGGCGGCGATGGGGCACAGACCGATTGTTGTGCAGTTGGAGGTTACGGATTAAACAGGTAATGGAGAATTTATGCGGTATAAGTTGATTATTTTTGATATGGACGGAACGATATTGGATACTCTGGAGGATTTAACAGACAGCCTGAATTTTGCTCTGAAAAAATCAGGTATGCCGGGGCGTTCCCTTTCAGAAGTCCGCGAGTTTGTGGGTAACGGGATCCGAAAACTGATCGAGCGGGCAGTGCCTGCAAATACGCCAACCGATGCAGTGAACTGTGTGATGGCAGATTTTTCCGAACATTACAGACAGAATTGCGCCAATAAAACCCGTCCGTACGATGGGATCCCGGAAGTACTCTCGGTATTGAGGAACAGAGGGATCCAGACAGCCGTCGTTTCCAATAAGGTAGATTTTGCAGTGCAGCAACTGTGTGTACAATATTTTGACGGGTTCTTCGATCTGGCAGTCGGGGAGCGGGAAGGTGTCCGGAAGAAACCGTCGCCGGATGTTATTTACGCGGTGCTTGGGCATTTCGGATTGGAGAAAAAAGACGCTCTTTATATCGGGGACTCGGAGGTTGACATCCAAACGGCAGCCAACGCCGGAATGGACTGTATTTGCGTGGGATGGGGATTCCGCGAGGAAGATTTTCTGCTTCGGAGCGGAGCTGCGGTGGTGTTGAGTAAACCGGATGAAATTCTGGGATATATTAATGATTGATTATGTTCTTGTATTTATCGGGGTTATGTTTGGCGTTCAGGGGGCGGCGTCTACCTTGAGAAAGTTTGCTGATGTTTTTGCAAAGCAGGTTTCAAAAAAGCTGGCGCAACAGGCTCTGACAAAGGGAACGATATATCCCATTGTAAAAAAAAGTTGCTACCAATGTGGGCATCCGTATGACAAAGCAGATTTTTGCGGATACTGTAGCATCTGCAGTGCCGGTTGCAGGAGGCGTTATTTCCAGAGGCATTACATATGCGGCTTTCAAACCTGGCTGTATGAAATTGAGAAAAAATCTTATGTCGTATAATCTCTGTGACCCGGATTATTATAGAGAAAATATGAATATTTGATGATGTTTCTGTTTGTCACTGGTGCAGGAATGAGAGGTCTGCTATAATGGAAAAGGATTCGGCAGATGAAAAATCACATTAACAATGCCGTATCCGGATATTACTCCTGTAACAATGCGGCGAAAGTTTGTACTGGGTATATGGAAAAAATATTGTGCACTTCCATCAGTAGCGGCAGGTATTACGAGTAATATGCTGAGCCAGAGCGGAAGCAGGATATCCGGAACAAAAAATTGTAGCAGAAAATACCCCGCCAGTATGCTGCAGATGAGGCTTAGGCATCTCCAGCATAACGGAAAACAGAATTGCCCAATGTGGGGAGCGGTTTCCGGTTTTTCATTACATAGAGGACATTGTCCCCAGTTTTTTCTGATATATTTAATCGGTTTCATGAGTGAAGGGAAGTGAATGTTGTGCTGTATGTCTTGTTGTGTATCATTGCAATTTTGGTTATTTGTTTGCTGTGCAAAATGTTAAGAAAGTAATCATGATAAAGTAGTTACATCCATGCTTGAACAGCTGGATGTATGATAACATATAAGCGGCGGAATTTCCAGAGTGTTCCGGCCATTAGATAGTGTTACGATTGCATGCTTTAAATACTGATACCGAGAAGGAAAGTTCAGATGGACCATTATACAGAATTTCTCAGAGAACAAACCGAAACATTATCGCCGGATGATGAGGATTATGAAATAAGGTTACGGGAAATAGCAGAATTATTTCGCGGCTATGGCGAGGCGTTATCTGATTTTATTGCAGACCACGGATACACAAATGCCTTGTCTGATGTTGACGCAAAAGCAAAATTTATACGCGAAAAATTTAAAGCTGCAAATATAAAATCTCCCCGCGATATAAAAAGGTGGTTTGCTCCCAAGATGAAACCGAACCGGGACACGATATTTCAAATTTGCTTTGCGTTCAGGCTGGGCGTCGATGAAGCCAATGATTTTTTCAGGCGCGTATATTTCGAACGCGGCTTTGACTGCCATACTATCAGCGAAGCGGTTTATTATTTTTGCATGAAAAACAATCTGACATACCGGGATACCCAGGACATCATACGCCGGATACCCACGCAGAAGAAAATAAAACTCATTCCTCAGCGTGATGTGCTTTATACAGGAACGATTATTGAATATATTAACAGCATAGAAAACGCTGATGAGCTGATCAAATACATCACTTCTAACATCAATGACTTTCTGTATAACCATGCCACAGCCATCCGATTTATCCAAGAATTGTGGACAGAGATTTCAAAAGAACATGGATTAGCTCAGTTAGAAGGCAAACTGATCAAACGGTCGTTCACGAACGAAGAAGATTACGTGGCTGCCGACTTGGGCGCTTCCACATGGACAATTTTTTCCCAGATTATCGGCCTGCGCAATGAATCGGCAAATGACTATGCTATAAAATACAACCGTTCGATATCTTCTGTCCTGAAGAAAAATGTTTTGATGCCGCTGAACGCCGGTGACTGCTTTCCGAGTCAGCAGGGCATAGACGCGCTCATGCGGGGTGAATTAAAAGACAATGATCTGATTCGGAAAATGCTTGTCCTTCTTGTATTCTATACCTACTGGGCAAAAATTATTATTCGGAACAATGATGAGCTTTATTTAAGAACAGACGCGGATTCCGAAAGATGTTTTGATGCCTTGAATCAATATCTCCTGGATGCCGGATATCAGGAATTGTATGCCGGCAACCCACATGACTGGATTTTTATGTGGGCTTTGAATGATGAGAATCCTCTGTGGGCTTTCCGGTTTTTTATAGGGGAAGTATTTGCAGCCAAAGAGGAAGAGGCGGGTGCGGGTGACTGAAAACCTGTTCCGATAAAACCAACTTTTGAAATTTGTTTGTTATAATCGGGGTACAGCGAGGTGTAAAGTATATGGATCACAGGACTCCCTTGAAACCGAATACCCAGCTTTCCCTGTGCAATGACAGAGGGGAAGTAATTCATTTTGTCATCGAAAATGAGATCAGCCGCGGAGGCTCCTGCATCGTATATGAAGCAGCCCGCCTTACCGGAACGGATGACAAAACCCTGTACAGGATAAAAGAATTCTACCCTTATAAATTTAATATTACTCGTGACGGGAGCAACAATCTGGTTCCTTCCATGCAGGATGCGGATGTTTTTCAGCAAAACCGGGAACAGTTCCGAACCGACTTTTCCCGCACGAACCGGTTATTCTACTCTGGCTCTAATTATGCCATGCTGACAAATCAGCTGGATATTTTCAATGCAAACGGCACTTCCTATATCCTGTCTGCATATTCTTCCAAAAACACATTGGCAACATATACCCCCGGCTCTTTAAAAGAATGCATTATGCTTGTCCGGCAGACTGCATATGTTCTCGGGAACATCCATCAAGAGGGCTATCTCTACCTGGATACAAAACCGGATAACATCCTGGTGATTGACGGTTTCCAAAAACAGGTTCAGCTCTTTGATTTTGATTCGATGTTTCCTATCTGGGATATAAAAAACATTGATAATTCACGCGGCATGGGTGAGAGGCTTTCTTATTCAAGGGGATTTGCCCCTGTAGAATTGCAGACATCAAACATGAAACGTCTTAGGCCTCACAGCGATGTGTATAGCGTCGGGGCACTGTTGTTTTATCTCCTGTTTGGGAAAACTCCCACCGCATCGGACTGCGGGATGGATGCAGAATATAACTTCGCCTCTGTCCATTATGACTGTGGAAAGTGTGATGACAGGGTTTTCCGTGTATTGACAGAATTTTTCCATCATACGCTGGCTGCCTATTATGCTGACCGATATCAAAGTATGTCGGAGGTCACCGACCGTTTGCAGAAATTGGAAAAATATGCTGATCTTGCCGTTCCTAGAATCTTCTCTACTAAGATTTCCAGAACCTCAATTTTCCATGGACGGGATCAGGAATTTCGTGAACTGGATTGTTTTTTTGAGGATAAAAATAATAACTGTTTGTTTATAACAGGCATGGGCGGAATCGGCAAAAGCACCCTTATAAGGGAGTATATGGTAAGCCGCCGCAGGAATTTTGACACGGTTTTATATGTCAATTATAAAGGCAGTATTGTAAACACGATTATTGACGATAACAGTATTGGGATAAACACGCTTACACAGGATGAAGCTGCAGAGCCGGATAGAAAATATTTTCACAGGAAACTCCGAAAAATCCGGGAGCTTGTCCGGGATACTGCGTCTGTCTTTGTTATAGATAATTTTACCGGTTCGGTTGATCCTGATTTCAGGTCAATCCTGGAAACCGGACTGAAGGTTATTGTGTTAACCCGTAAAGCGCCCTCCGGTCGGAACAGTTTTGAAATGAAAATCTCTGCCATTTCGGATATACCTGCGCTTCGCTATATTTTTGAAGAGAATCTCGGCCGCCCGATCCATGATCACGAGCAGCCCGGTTTCGAGCAGATTTTACAGAGCATCGGGAACCATACCCTTGCCCTGGAACTGATAGCAAAACAGATTGCAAACAGCCATATTACGATTGCGGCCGCCGTAGAACTAACTGCCGTACATGGTTTTTCATCTATTGCTCCGGAAAAGGTAGAGTATGAAAAAGATTACATAACGTCCGGTGATACGATTGGAAATATTATAGATGGACTTTTTCAATCCGATGCCCTGTCGGAAGAAAAGAGGTGCCTGCTGAAAACAGTGTCCCTGACTGGTGATAATGGGATTGATATGAATCAACTTCAGGAGATTCTGGGACTTCCCTCAAAAGATGGTTTGAATGAGCTGATAAAAGACGGCTGGCTGACGATTTCAGGCGACGTCGTTTCTATGCACCGGGTAATCGCAGAAGCCGTTCACCGTTGGGAATGGACCACGATATTTACGGAAACCGCGGAAAAGTTTCTGACCTGGTTCTATGTAAAAATCCGCGTCGAATCAACAAGGAACGACCTTCCGAAAAAATATTATGACTGCATGATGGGGGTCATAGATATTGAAAATTCTCGTAAGGCCAGAAGCAATCATAAAGATGATAAAATGGCGGATCAATATTTCCGCAGCATAAAAGAGAATGATCTTGCTGGAAAAGTTTACGCTGAGCGTTGCTCACATATAATGGAAAATTCTCCAGCAGATACGAAGAAACTGGCGGCTCTGCTCATACAATCAGAAGATATTTTGGAGCAATGTAAGCGGGAGCCTGCTATCAGATCCATGGATATTTTTACAGAATTACTCTGTGTTTCTCTGCTTAATATGCCGCAATATAGAGAAGAATATATCCTTGCTGCGGCAGATGAAATCTTTTCAGACAGCAGTTGCATGTCGAAATTGAAAAACAAAATCGATTCACCGGATGAAAGTAACTGTATGAGTCCTGTTACAGTTATGCATTTATATAATATAACTGCTTTGATTCATGCCGATAATAAAAGATTTGAAGAGGCGGAAAAACTGATCGCGCATACAAAGCGGTTTGCGGAAAAAATAAACCATTCCAGAGTGTATGCCTTATATTATGAGCTTCTTTCTGCTTATTACGACAGTCTTCTCGATGGCGCTTATGAGCCAAAGAACAAACGGGAAACCATTCTGCTGGATAAAATGTTCAACGTTACTGAGAAGACGCTGTATTACTCCAAAGGATATATTTCCTCGGATATCAATCACCTGTATATAAATAATATTCTGGCAAAAGCAACGCTGTATATGAGAAGCGGACGGGGATCAAAAAGGAAAGTCGACAAACTGATTAACACGGCAAATAAGCTGATCACTGAAAACACTTTGCCGTATGCAAAGGTACGGCTTCATTATTACCTCGTCTGTGCATGGTATTTTACATACGTTTGCGGCAACGCAGAACTGGCAGATGAGTTCATCCGGGATGCATTAAACCTTTCCGGTATAATATCATCAAATGACCTGCAAAGAATCGAAGATGTCATTATCCCCTGTGCCAATATTTATTTTGAGCTAGGGTATCATGCCGCTTCCGTCTCGTTACTATACAAAGGCACGCGCGTCTGTGAAAAATATAGGGAATCTGATGCTTATGTCCGAATCAAGCAGGAGCTTTGCGATCATATATGGGAAGTTGGGATTGATGGAAAATTGTTTGATTCATGTAGGGAGATTTTGGAAATCATAGAAAATGAAAATACCCTGATTAAAAATCCCAAATGTAAGGTCATTATTTCAGAAATGGTACGCAGTGCTATAATAAACATGAGCAAGGTATAACCGACAGATTTATATAAACTGGTGGGGAGTAGAGCAACTGAGTAGAGATAAAAAATATGGGGGAGACTTTACTCTCCCCCCGTGATTCTTGTGTTTATGACAACGATTTTCACTGTTGAAGTTGTTGTTGGTTTATAGGCACTCTCCCTAGAATCTAAACTTTTTGACATTTCCGTTTACGGCTTTGAAGTCGGATTCTTCAGGTGATTCAAATAGTGTCTCACCGGATTCTGTATCCGTCAACCTGCAGGCTCGTCCGTAATTGCCGATTTTTGCAACAGAGAATGCAGATGCTTTGTTGTCGGTATCTGTCTTTGTGTACCAGTCACCGGAAGTAAATGCTTTGAACTCTACTTTATATTTTGCCATATTGTGCCTCCTGTTTACCATTGTTTTCAGATGCAATTTATCGCATTGCTGTTTTGCAATTTAAAATCTATTCATCAGTATCCGGAGCTTCAACTGTTCCGCTCATAGAATAATCATTATCCTGATAATAAAGATAGACATTATACCCTTCTTCATTATCCGCCGTATAAAAGCCTTCATAACTGCTCGCGTCGACTGTATAGCCCATTTCAATACATTCATCGACATAGGCGTTAAATTCATCCAAAGTCAAACCATAAGCATCAAACATAAATCTTACTTCATCATCCCTTCCGGCTTCTACAACCTTCACATTCGGCTTGGGAATCGCATCTCCAAGATCTGTCTGAGACCATTGATATGCCACCTCTGTGTCATCTTCGAAAGAATATTTTTGGGAAACGTAATCATAATAAACGGTATAGATTTCGTCCCCGTCAATGAATTTAACGGTCAGGATATCGGGTTCAACTAAATTATAGTGATTTATATCTTTCAGATAATAATATCCGCTATAATAGTAGCAGTTGATATTCGAGGCAGATTCTCCTGCGTCAACTACTCGATTTGTCTTCGCATACATAGAAATCTCCTCGTTCGTTATTTCTTCCATATCCTCATCAGTGGCGTCAAGCAACTCTTGTACATCAGAATAGAATGTGGATTTCTCCTCGTCCGTAATATCAGATTTCTCTCTGAAAGTAATTTCTAAGCCGGTTATTGTATAGGAAGAATTATTCGTGTATTCAAGAAGAACATATCGATCTCCATCTATGATCCCCTCATCGACACTCCATACGATATCCTCAATATCAATTGTTTTTTCCGAATCACTTGCAACGGATTCGTCAGTGGTTTGTGTTTCACTCTCGTTAAGTTCTTCTGTTTGGATATTTTCGCTGGATTCGTCAGTCTGCGTATCGCTTCCGCAACCCGAAGCGCATACTGACATAATACCCAAAGCAACAGCAATAGCAACAGAGTTCATTTTTTTGTACATAAGGTACCTCCCATCATGTCTGAAGTTAGTTTGTTTACAAGCTGAAGATGAATTCACAGCTCCTTTGTGTCTTACTATTATGATAACATACACTTTTTTAATCCTGATTTTGTGAGTGTAGCAGAATGACGGGAGATAAAAGAAAACATTATGAAAAACAGAAAAATACAGCACCTGCTATTTTTGGACAGGTGCTGTAGATACTGCTTGTTATTCAGTTATTCAATCCTGAAATTCAATGACCACTTTATATGCCGTTGAAACGCTGCTGACGATTGGCTGGTAGGTTTCGTAAGCACTGAGCTTTGCAAATTTATCTGCCTCTTCAAAACGCTCATCCTCAGAAAGCTTTTCCGTCAGTTTTTCTATCGCTTCCTCTTCAAATTCCTGGTTCTGTTCAGCAGTCAACTCAATGTCCCCAAATGCCAACCATCCTTTATCTGTATCACCAATTTCAGTTTCATCCGGGTTAAAAACAGTCTCATGCAACTCAGCATGCGGAATTTTAATAGTCACTTCATAAGTGTCTTCATCAAGGGAAATATCCTCTTCACTAATCTCCGAAAGGTCAACGGTATATTGACCATATCCGTAAATCGTTAGCGCCTGCTGTTTGCTGAATACACTCCAATTCTTGAATCCCGTATCGGTGATTGTTGTATTAACAAATACATCCTGTTCCTCTACAATCAGCAACTTTTGCCTAGTGGATTCTCCAAGAATTGCTTCTTCAAAATCGACTGCCGTGAACCCGAAAATCCCGTTATTCTCAAGTGTCAAATCATAATCCTCGACGTCCTTAGTTTCGATTTTTTTATGGGTGGATTGCCAATAATATACTCCTGCAAAGACAACACACACAACAACCACCAATGCGATTATACTCTTTACAATTCCTCTTCCGGCAGAACTAACCCGGTATTTTCTGAATGCCTTGTCAACCGATTCATCAACGGATTCTTCAATAATTCTACGTAGCCTATATTCGTCTTTGCCATTTGATTCTCCAGATTGTGAATAAGTTCTTTCCATATCTTCATATTCTGCGTCTTCAGTAAATTTTGAGTTTCTTCCCATTGTACTTCTCCTCTGATTATAATTTTTGTGTAATTCGAGTTGCATTGATTTGATTATACAGCAGACTATCTATCATTACAATCTGGCAAATTATCTGATTACATTTTTTAGTTCAGGAAAAATGCCGCCACCTTTTCCTTTGTATCTAGAATTTCATCACAAGGAACGCCAACTGTCTTTGCAAGGTCCACAGAAGCCTGAAATGCTTCCGTGACATCTACAGAATATGTCCTCTGTAAAATTTGGATATATACAGTAAAATCATGCGCGAGCTGTTCCATATAATTTTTATAAACGATGTCAAAATTTTCTGACATCTGGCGAATTTCATCCAGATATCCGGCAATAATTTTCTGTTCCCGGTCGGAAAGATAGTCTCTGGCTGTCTGGTACATCATCATGCCAACCGAGTTTCCGATTGCCGCTCCGACCATCGGCACAGGAATCAGTGTCTGTCCCAAAAGAGAGGCCACGGCGCTGACCGCAGTATCCAGGCATAACGTTTCGGAAATCTCGATAAACTGTTGGTCTGTGATTTTCCCTGTTCGTAAAAGATGTGCCTGCTCCGCCATCCCGATTGATGCAGTGACCAGAGCGGATGTCAAGGATCCCGGTGTATTTGAAAAATTTTCCAAAGAAAATACTGCTGCACCGCGTATTCCGCCCTTTGCAGTGCCCTTCCCGGTACATTGTAGTATCTCTATCCAGTCATCCTCAGTAAAAGCCCTAATTTTTAGACCTTCTGCTTTTTTTGTAACAATCGCCTGCGCAAATGCAACTCCGCCTTCTAACGCAGCGCTGATTGCCGCTGACTTTGCGACATCTTTGATTTCCGGTTTATATTCTTCTTTTATGAGTGCACTCTGCTTGTTACTCTGTCTGCGCAAATCTGATTTTTCATTCCCAAGAGTTTCCCGAATCTGGTTTTCCTGAACTTCATCATATGACAATTGAGAAGGTACAATATCAGCAATATCAATGTCACCTTTTTCAAAAAACATATGTACTGCTTTCCATTGCTGAACCGAAAATTCTTCTGACTGCGGCATATTACGCACTTCTTCCGCCGAAACAGAAAAATAATATCTGATTGTATCAAATTGGTCTCTGGGAATCTGATACTTATTCCCTGATTGCAGAAATTCCGGATATTTTTCCATGTGTTTTGCAATTGCACCAAGCGAAAGGCCGTCTCGGTAAAATTTCTGTTGAATTCCGATGCCGTTTTGAACAAGATCTGTCATTCCATTATCATTAATCCAAACACTGTTGTCGGCGTTTCCCAACAGATTCTCTCAGGCATTTTCGATTCCGACTTCTGCCGCTTCAGCGATAAAACCATGGAGGCCATTTGAACCACCGCGATTCGATGTGATCAGGCTATCCACTTCACGTAAGGTTTTGTCTATCTCCGAGAGCGCATCTCCAAGATTTTGTTCTTGCTCTCTCAGTTTATCAGTCATCTGATCTACACGAAGCTGATTCAGGTAGCTTATCCAGGAAGCTGCCGCCTGTTCCTCTGTACTTTTTACAATTTTTTCTTTATCCATCCCTACTGTTCAACCTCTTTCCCGAGAAGATATGCCAATGCTTTCGATTCGTTTACCAGTGTACCGAGATTCATCTGATGCTCCTCTGATATCTCAAGGAAATTTTTACCAAACAGCCCCATGCATTTTTGATATTGAGCATTTACGGATTCACGCAGTGCAATCGTTTCGTCCAAAATGAGTTTTATTCTTTCAGCGCTTTCCCTTACCATTTCCATATTGCACAGCACCTGTTCAATTTCTTCCTTTTTCTGGCGGTTTAATTTGTTTTTCGAATTGGCAAATAAAACAATCGAAGTCAGCAATGTTGCTCCGGCAATACTCCATCCGATTGGTCCGGCAAGTGCAAGCAGCGCTTCTCCCATAGCCATACCCCCGCCTTCTGCAGCTAATGCACCTCCGCCCAACCAAGCCAGAGCTGCACTCTCTGCGGCAGCGCCCGAAAGTGTGGAGATCGCAGTCCCGGTAGAAGCCGTACCAAACGTTGTTGCAATCCACATGGCCGTACCCGGCATCAAACATGCCACTGCCGCGCCACCGGCGACACCTGCACCGGCGCCCATAGCTGACTTCTGCGCCGCGTCTAACTCCTGCCTCGCATAATCACAGGTATTTTTAAACTGTTCCCGGACAGTCTGAATCTCTGCGATTTCCTTATCAAACTCTTTTGGTCGGTTTGCAATGCTGTTAATCAGGCTTTCCACCTTTTCAACCAGATCCAGAGTCAGTTCGCGGTTCAGCCATAACTTGGTGCCCGCATCACACATGCCGGAGTAAGCCAGATTATATTTCTCAATCGCATTCTGCAGTTTCGAATCCAGTTCCTTCTGCGCGTCCATTTTTAATGCCTTTTTCGCTCTATCCGAAACATCACCGATCCCATCTGATACTTTTTCTACCAGAGGATTTTCTTTTGCCTTGGCAATATTTTCCCGTACTACATGTTTTTGCGGCTGAGATTTACGTTCTTCCTTTCGTTTATCGCGCTCCTCTCTTCGACTGTCAGATGCCTGCTCAGCATAGGCAAGGAGATTTTCAGCCCGCTCTTTTGCCTGAGTAAAATCAATCATATCCCTGAAATTTTTCATAAGACCCCCATTTTTCTGCTTTTTTCGTTCATTGTACCAAGCCGCTAACGCGGCGGCTACCTAAACTTTCATGATTCCGTTACTT
>JAJQCB010000097.1 GCA_021203005.1 Clostridiales bacterium
ACGTATAACATTTTATATGATATTTGCATAAGTCATCGCAGCGAAGGCCTGTATTATGACGAGATTCTGGGTCAGGCGTCAGTAGGCAGGATATGAATGCTTTAGATTTAAAGCTGTGTCATATTCAGGGAAGGTTATTTGAGCTGTCCGTGGACAAACAGTTGGGGAGTGCCAGCTTCATAAGGATTTTTATGAATTCGGAAACGGCAAAGGCTCTGGATTCCAGTTATAACCGTATGCAGTGGGCGGGAGAGGAATATTTACTGGAAGAGGTCGTGGAAGCCGCGGGGGAAAAGCTGCGTGAAAAGGGCGAAGTGTATCCCAAAGATGTGATTTACTGGATTGGATATATTTATCGGTATTGGCATTATTACACCGGGGAGGCCAGCAAAGCTATTTACAAGCAGGCTCCGGCGGAGACGATGAGACGAAATTATCTGATGTTTCATACGATGGCTCCTGAGGTAGCCATAGAGGATCTGAAGGAAATATATTTGCAGAAGCGCAGGTAAAGGGGAAAACATCAGGCGACGGCAGATCGTCATTGCCCGGATGATTCACAAAATTAAGAGAAAATAGGGGAGATACAAGTATGAGCGATGTGTTTTTACTGTCTACTCGTGAAGAGTACAAGAAATATCTGAAGCAAGTGCGGGACAATAATTCCAAAGTAAGAGAAGCTTATGCATATTTAATTGATGATGATACTAATATTGATAGAGTTATGCATGATGAGAAATTATCCCAGCAGGAGTTTGTTGAGGTTATCGCATCATGCCGTCAGACAAGCTATAACAAGGCAGCTGGCGGTGGAAATACAGCGGCGGAGAATGAGACGGATCGTCTTTACACAAAAAATGCATGGAAGTTTGTAGAAGAATTTCTTCAGAATGCAGATGATTGTAATTATTCTTCGGAGCCACAGATAGATATTACTATTGATGAAAAAGATGGCAGACATCCATCCATTGAATTCTGTTATAACGAAGATGGATTTAGCAGGGAAGACATTTGGGCGATCACAGCCTTTTCAGAGAGTACAAAGGTAAACGATACAGTTGAGAAGCAGAAAGAAGAAGGGGTGTTTTATAAGGAAAAAACAGGCCGTAAAGGAAAAGGGTTCAAAGCGGTTTTTTCTCTTGATGCGGAAAATGTGATTGTTCACATCCGAAGTAACGGATTTTCTTTTAAACTGGACAACAAAATAGGACGCATTCTGCCCATTTGGGAAAATGATCCGGAACGGATGGATAAGAAAACGCATGTAATAGTGGAACTGGTTTCGCCACAGTTCAGCATCAAAGAAATTTATCCTGAGTTCCGGAGACTTTTCTGTATTGATGATCGTGAGGGTATGTTCGCACATAGTCCGTTCCTTTTTATGCATAGATTGAAAAACATTCATGTTGTGAGAATTCATGAGAATGGCGAGGACGAATTTATCACGGGTTATTAGGATTCCAAGACGGTTTATCGTGATCCATTTGATTTGAATCCGAAAAAAATAATTCTGGGAGGGATTGCTGAGCATGGAAGGTATTATAGGGAACAGTGGCAGGAAGGCACTATTATCACCCTAGCAGGCGATGACACATTCAAAATTCCGACTGTCCGATATACGAGAATGGTTGAAGACGCCATAGCATATCGCAATTATTCGATTATGGCTCCGGTTATAAAATCTGATGCAGAAATTAACTGGCGGGACGGTTCTCTGTTCCGGACATTCCCAATGTCCTTGCATCCACTTGCCATGCCGCTTGCCATTGATGCGCCGTTTGTTCTGAATCCGGATCGGAGCGGGGTACAGTATGGCCCCTATGAAGATGAGGAAAGTCGTGACATTCCACCCAATCAATGGAATACAGAAGTCTGTGAACGTCTGTTTGAAAAGGGCGGCGTATTTGAGGAATGCCTGCTTTGGGTGCGCACAATTGACGGAATCCGTATGGATAAGTATGTCAAAGAGGAATCTATTGTGCTGTTCTCTGATCAAAACAATTCTGATGGGCATGGTAATACATGGATTCCAAAGCCTGATATCAGTGGTGATTGTTGTCATAAATATCCGATATTCCACCTGTTTGCCAGGCCGGATGCTTATGTAAGCTTCAAGGAGGCGCGGATGGTGAATAGAGATCTGTTTAACTGGCCTCTGCTTGATCAGTTTTTTGCTCTGATGATTGGGAGCGACTATGAAGATCATGTTTTGTCAGAAATTTATATTGGAAGTCCCCTGTTTAAAGCAAAGTCAATTGAAAAAGAAGGCTTTGCAGAGTCTCTCAATACCTATCTTGATGCGGTAGAAGATGTCACAGCAATTGATTCTCCTGAAATGTATGCCTTTGTTGAAAATCAGCTTTATCCGTATTTAAAAGATAATGAGAAATCAATATTGTCTGTGGATTCGGAAGCGTTCACAAAAATGCGAATTTATTTCAGTCGTCTTCAGGATGATAATCAGATACGCGTTATAAGGGAGAACGGTGCTGATAAGAATATTCACTGGTGTCATAGTGATAAAGAAACTCCGCCCACATCTATCAACCGATATAGAGTATTAGAGTCGTCACCGGTTAATATCGGTATTATCAAAAGTATTGCTGATCAGGCGCTGAAAGCCAGAGAATTATACATTCGATTCGGAGAGAAGAATCTGCAAATTACTGTAAAAAATAGCTGCAAGACATGGGATGCAATGCGGGATTTACTGGAGGCAGCATACCATTTTGGATACAGCACTGATGGATTGCAGATGCCTTATTTGAATAAATATCTCAAACTTCCCACATCAAATGATGTTCTGAACATTGAAAAATCAATGCTTTATT
>JAJQCB010000012.1 GCA_021203005.1 Clostridiales bacterium
TAGCATATCTGAGGCCGATGCGGTTAGGTGAGATTAAATCAGAGGTTCCCTAAATTCCGGATTTTCAAATGCTGTCTTTGGAATCAGCGCATCTCCGCCAAGCCCGATCTTCTCGTTGGTTTCCATGTTGGAAATAACGCACCATGCGTCCATCTCTGAGCCAGTGGCGGCATTGGTCAGGATGGCAACAACCGGCAGCGCATCCATGACCCAGACGCCAGAAGAAACAAGCGGCCATACATCACCGTTTTCGGTTTTGGCAGCCGCAGCAACACCTTTTGCGCAGTCAATCGTTGAACCACCGCCTACAGCCAGAATGACATCAATGCCGTTCTTCTTGCAGATCGCTGCGCCTTTGTTTGCCGTAGTGTGGCGTGGGTTTGGTTCCACACCTGACAGTTCAAACAGTTCCATGCCATTGTCACGCACAAGCGAAACCACTTGGTCATAGAGGCCGCTGCGTTTGATGGAACCGCCGCCATAAACCAGCAGCACCTTACGACCATAGTTCAAAAGTTCTCCGGGCAGCTTCCCCATCTGATTTCGTCCAAAATATACCTTGTCAGGGTTGTGAAAAATAAAGTCATTCATTGCATAATCCTCCTCGTTATTTCAGATTCATTCCCAGTGTTTCTGCTTCTTGCAGCTTCTTCCTGGTGACACCGCCGGCTACCGTGATGATTCCCATGTCTTGTAGTCCAAGGTAATCCAGAAAATCGCCCTCATAGGAAAAAACAGCACCTTTGTACATATCTGCATCACCGGAGCATAGGATCATGGCAACCTTTTTCAGCTTTGCCGGTTTGACTGGATACGCTGCCGAGTAGAAGCGGTCTATCACACATTTCAGTTGGCCCGAAATGCCATGATAGTAGATGGGCGATGCAATCACCAGCATTTCCGCTTCTTTCAGAAAATTGTAAACCTCCTGCATATCATCTTTCTGAACGCATACTCCACGGCCCTTTGTATGGCAGTATTCGCAGGCGAGACATCCGTGGATGTTTTTCTTGCAGACATCTACCACATCTACATGGTGACCAGCTTGCGTTGCGCCTGCGGAAAACGCATCGATCATCTGGCTGGTATTGCCCTTGGGACGTGGGCTTCCATTTAGAACCAGAATATTCATCTTGTTTTTACCTCCAGTCAGTTCAGATGGTCTTTGAAGAACGCCTCCAGCTTGTCAAATGGAATCACATCCACCTGATCATAGAGATCGGTGTGAACAGCTCCTGGAATAATCATCAGTTCCTTATTATCACCGGTGAGCTTCGCAAAGGCGTCCCGGCTGAAATAGCAGGAGTGGGCTTTTTCACCGTGGATAATGAGAACAGCGCTCCGAATTTCCTGACTGTACTGTAAAATCGGCATGTTCAGAAAAGACTGGCATCCGGTCACATTCCAACCGCCGTTGGAGTTCAAGCTGCGGGGGTGATAGCCCCGCTTGGTCTTGTAGTAGTCGTAATAGTCCTTCACAAAGAACGGCGCATCCTCCGGCAACGGATCGACTACGCCACCGCCCAGGGCATAAGTGCCGCTCTTGTAATCGGCAATGCGCTGGGCGCAGAGGGCCTTGCGCTTCTCATATCGGGCTTCCTCGCTGTTTTCGCTGTCAAAGTAACCGTTGGCATTCACACGGGTCATGTCATACATAGTGGAGGCTACTGTAGCCTTGATGCGGGTATCGAGCGCCGCCGCATTCAGTGCCATGCCGCCCCAACCGCAGATGCCGATGATGCCGATTTTCTCAGGGTCAACATTGTCCTGCACGGAGAGAAAGTCCACCGCCGCCATGAAGTCCTCGGTGTTGATGTCGGGAGAGGCCATATAGCGGGGGCTGCCTCCGCTCTCGCCGGTGTAGGAGGGGTCAAAGGCCACCGTCAGGAAGCCCCGCTCCGCCATAGTCTGAGCGTACAACCCGGCGGCCTGTTCCTTGACTGCACCGAAGGGGCCGCAGACGGCGATGGCGGGGAGCCTACCCTGTGCGTCCTTGGGCTCGTAGAGGTCGGCGGCCAGGGTAATGCCGTACCGATTGTGAAACGTCACCTTTCGGTGGTTCACCCTGTCGCTTTTGGGGAAGGTCTTGTCCCATTCCTGTGTTAAAATAAGCTGCTCGTTCATTGCATCTTCGTCCTTTCTTGTTATTTAGTCAGATGTTAATACCAGTCATGTTTTTCGTTCCTGTCCAGAGCGTTGATTTGCTCCATTTCCTCATCCGTCAGTTCAAAACCGAACAGGTCGAGATTTTCCCGAATGTGATCCGGATCACTGGAGCCAGGTATCACCACGACACCTTTCTGCAAATTCCACCGAAGGATCACCTGGGCAGATGAAACACCGTGAGATTCAGCTATGGCAGTGATGGTTTCATCGTTCAGCAGCTCCGATGTATATCCTCGGCCTCCGAGGGGATACCAGCCCTGCACCACAATGCCAAGGGACTGGATATAAGGAATCACATCATTTTCCTGATAATAGGGATGGATTTCGTTTTGCACCAGTGCAGGGGTGATGTTTACCTGGGGAAGAAACTCCTCCAGTTCCTCCACATACCAGTTGGATAGGCCAATGGAATGAACTTTGCCATCAGTCACGGCCTGTTCCAGCGCCAGGTATGCTTCCACATCGCCGTCTCCCGGATGGTGAAGGAGAATCATGTCGATATAATCCAGCCCCATTTTTTCCAGCGCCGCATCAATGGCATCGGCGGCGTAGCTGTACTGGTTGGGATAGAACTTTGTGATTACAAATATTTCTTCCCTTGGGACATCGGAGTTCCGGATGGCCTGTCCGACAGCCGCCTCATTGCCGTACATATATGCGGTATCGATCAGTCTGCCGCCTGCTTCCAGCAGCGCCGCAATGGAAACGGCACACTCCTCGTCTGTCAGACTGTAGGTGCCAAGTCCCATGATAGGCATTTCATAGCCGCTGTTTAGCAGTACGGTTTTCGTTTCAAAGTCAAATTCACCCACGGTATGCACCTCACTTTCCGGTAATTCTAAACTTTCCACCCATTCGACTACATCACTTTCCGTTGCATCCCCGGAGAACCGCTGCCCATCCAGCCAGGTGACGGTATCAGAGCAGAGGTCATGCAGGTTTTCGGCACTGGAGCCGATGCCGCTGCTGTGGGATGTGCAGAATGGGATAATTGTAACCCCGGAGAAATCATAACTCTCCAAAAAGGTGCTGATAATTCGCGGCGCCTGCCCATGCCAGATGGGATAACCGAGGAAAATCACATCATACTGCTCGATGTTCTCCACGCTGCCGGAGATTGCAGGACGGGCGGAAGAATCTGCCTGCTCCTGATTGGCACGGCTGGAGGAATCGTTGTAGTTTAAGTCGTCCTCTGTATAAGGCGTTTCTGGAATGATTTCATAAATAGATGCTCCTGTTTCATCGGCAATCCACCCGGCAATCTGTTCTGTTGTGCCGGTGCAGGAAAAATAGGCAACCAGGATATTGCTGCCGGAAGAAATGTTGTCTGAATCAGCCGTTTTATTATCGGTTTCTTCTGATGTATCAGTATCTGTTTCTTCGGTCTTACTCTCTGTTTCCGATTGACTGCCTGTAGTTGAAATCGTGCCGCTTTCAGAACCGGATGACGATTCCGCTCCCTCGGAGCTGCAAGCCGCCAACATGGAAATCAGGCAGACGGAAAGAAATAACGCAATGAGTCGTTTCATGCTACCCCTCCTCGTCAACATTTTTGATTATTTTTGCGGGAACGCCGCCTACCACCGTATAAGGCGGCACATCTTTTGTCACGACAGCCCCTGCCGCTACAACTGACCACTCACCGATGGACACTCCGGGGAGAACCGTCGCATTGGAGCCGATCCATACATGAGCGCCGATTTTGACAGGTGCGTAATGATTCTTCCGGTTCTGCATTGGAGACAGGTCGTGGTTGATGGTGGCCAATACCATGTTGTGACCGAGCATTGCGCCATCCCCGATTTCAATACCGCGCTGGTCCTGGAAGTGACAGCCGGAGTTGATAAAAACGTCCTTCCCAATATGTGTGTTCTTCCCAAAATCCGTATAGAATGGCGGAAACAATCGAAAGGAATTATCTATCTGCTGTCCCGTCAGGCGGCTCATGAGTTCCCTGATCTCATCCGGAGAATGGTATTGGTTGTTCAGTTCCATGCTGATACGGAGCGCTTCCTGGTAAAGTGTATCGGCGTAGGCGTTGCATTCGGCACAATTCTTCGTTTCGTCATAGTAATCTGCAATGATGCCCTCAACTGTCAATATTTCTTCGCTCCCTTTTTATCCAGCCAATTCACAAGATAGTCCAGACAGTCCAGCTTTTTCTGCTCTGCATGGATATTGGCCAGCAGATTTCGACGGCTGCTCTGCAATGTGAGCAGTAATTCTCTGTTACGTCCTTCTTTTTGCAGCAGGACGCAGTGAGCGATCATTTCCTCACCGAGTCCGATGTCTATGAGATTTTGATAGAAACGCTGGAATTCGTTATTCGCTTCCGGCATGACTACTCGCCTCCTGTGTCTATATTTTATAATGACGTAGGGGAAATAGCAAATACTTAGTTTCTATTTCTAGCTATTCTTGAATAGAATATCTGATTGTGCTACAATGATAGCACAATCAGAGTATGGAGGGTGCATTATGGAATTGCGGGTCTTACGTTATTTTATAGAAGTTGCCAGAGAAGGCAGCATTACTGGTGCAGCCAGGACGCTGCATATTTCTCAGCCTACTTTGTCGAAACAGCTCAAGGAGCTGGAGGCTGAACTTGGATGCAAGCTGTTTGTCCGGGGAAATTATAACGTGCATCTGACTGAGGAAGGGATTTTGCTGCGCAAACGTGCGGAAGATATTTTGGACATGGCGGATAAGACCATAGGAGAATTTCAGTCTCTGAATGACATAACAGGCGGCGATGTGCGGATCGGGTGCGCTGAATCCTGGCTGATTCACTCTTTAGCCGATGTTATAAAAGATTTTCGTAGACAATATCCGGGGCTGCGATTTCATATCACCAGCGGAGACACCCGCGTGGTAGTGAATGATTTGGAACAGGGGCTGTCGGATTTCGCTGTTATTGTGGAGCCGCCAGACCTTTCAAAATACAATTATCTCTCCCTGCCGGGCGGCGATACCTGGGGACTTTTGATGCGGACGGACAACCCCCTGGCGCAGAAAGCAGTAATCTGTCCGGAGGATTTACAGGGTGTTCCGCTTATCACTTCGCCCCAGTCTATTCGTGCGGATCTTCCGAGATGGTGCGGGGAGGCAGCCGATCAGTTGAACATAGTCGGAACCATCAACCTGTTTTATAATGGCTCTGTTTTTGTCAGAGAGGGGTTAGGGTGTCTGCTGGTCTTTGACCATTTGGCTGATGTCAGTCCGGAGAGTGGTTTGTGCTTCCGGCCATTGTCTCCGAAACTGGAAACAAAAATGTATATCATCTGGAAGAAGTATCAGGTCTTTACGCCGATTGCGGAGCGACTGGTTGATTTGCTGAAAGACAGATTTTCCGAGACAGGAACACAATTTAAGGCAACATAAACCGCCCGGCAGATCGTCACAGAAAAATTGTGGCGACCTGCCGGGCTTTTTTATTTTTCACTGGTCATTGCCTGATAGAGCTTCGTCAGCTCAGCCACACAGCTTGATTCCGTCATGTCCTTCACGGAGAAGCCATACGCCTGCATGACGGCTCGGTCATTGTTCTGATGGGCTTTTCGCAGTTCCGGGGGCATGGTCAGCTCGTCGTAGAGGTCGGCCAGACTGCTGTCCGGGTAGAGCGCCCTTGCGTCCAGAATGGCCTGGGCGGTCTGCTCGATTTTGGCTTTCTGTGCCTCGGTGGGAGTGGGCCAGGGGAAGTTGTTGTAGACGATTTTAGCAGAATAGTCATAATCGCTCTTTAATCTACCACAAACAGCTCGCATCCATGCCATATGTACATTAGAGATTAAAATGCCAAAATGATATAGTTCTGCATTGGGAATGAGCTGGAGTTTGTTACTACATATAGTGTCTTTAGCAAGAAAGCCGATTGGAATATAACGGCGACTTCCAGACGACACCTCCGGTATAGCAATATAATTTGTGTCAGGTTGTCGATTTTCAGTAAACAATGTTGGCATATCAGCCCACTTTCGTGTTGCCGCTTTTTTGCTGGCAAGACGAAATTCTCTTACTTTTTGAACCCGATCCAAAACTAAAGGCATTTTGGAGAGAGCTTTTGGAGAGGCATTGACCAGCCAAAGACAGTATCTTTTCTTTCCGTTAATAAATTCCTCAGCACCAAGAAACGGCTTTATATAATTTTTTGCGCTGGGTTCTCGCGTAAGAAAATCTGCGTACTCGCTTTCCCGCACAATGAAGTTTCCTCCATCAGTTGGTTGACTTCCTTTTCTTATTTCGGGGACACCGCACAGTGGGTTTGCTTTTCTTTCAACAAAGACATTAGGAGCTGGGAATAAATAGGCATTGATGTTTCCGACTTTGCGTACTCTGCCAGAAGAATATAAGCGGGGAGATTTTTCCCGGGGGGGGGTAGTGCTAAATCCAACAATCACACAATGTACATGAGCTTTTAGACTGGCTTCGCTGTCCCACCGAAAGGTCTGATAGGCAAAATCAATGTGAATCCCAAAACGGTCATAGAGGGGCTTCCAAACGCTGGCCACCTGTTCCCCTTGGGTGATGGAGTTAGTGGAAACAAAGGCTGTGCGGATGTTCGTCCCCTGCATCAGTTGTGCCGCCTTAAAGTACCAACCAGCCACATAATCTATGTTCTTTCCTATACCTTGGGCGACACCTTGCAAATCATCTTTTTGCTCTTTTGTTTGGTAGGTATAACCAATGAACGGCGGATTGCCCATGCACCAGCCTAGTTTCTCCCTTGGCACCACGTCCTCCCAATTCATCCGCAGGGCGTTGCCCTCCACGATGTTGGTGTAGGATTTCAGTGGCAGGAAGTCCAGGTGCATCAGCACGATGGATTCCGTCTCCTTCATCATCTGGCTCTCTGCGATCCACAAAGCGGTCTTGGCAACCGTCACGGCGAAGTCGTTGATTTCAATGCCATAAAACTGACTCAGAGAAACCTGAATCGGATTGTAATTCACATCGCCAAAGCTGATCTGTCCGTGGGACAGCTCCCGCAGCACCTCATTCTCCAGGCGGCGAAGTGACAGATAGGATTCGGTCAGGAAATTTCCAGAACCACAGGCCGGGTCCAGATATGACGCCGAGGCCAGCTTTTTCTGAAACTCCCGCAGTCTGCGCTCCTTTGTCTTTGCCACCGGCACAGCGCAGATCTCCGCAAATTCTTTTTTCAAATCGTCCAGGAACAGCGGGTCTATGACCTTGTGAATATTCTCAATACTGGTGTAGTGCATCCCGCCGGAGCGCCGGGTCTCCGGGTTCAAGGTGCTTTCAAACACAGCACCGAAAATGGTGGGGCTGATCTCCGACCAGTCGAAGCCGGTGCTGGCTTTCTCCAGCAGCAGATCACGAATCTCATCTGTAAACATCGGTATCTCGATGTCCTCGTCAGAGAACAGACCTCCGTTGACATAGGGAAACGCAGCCAGTTCTGGATTTTCCTCAGCTAAATAAGGGTCACGTTCTTCCACTGGCGTGTCTAAAATCTGAAATAGCTCCATCATCGCCTTACGCATATGCCGGGTGTCGGACTCTGCCAGATAGTCATGGAACATCCCGTGCCGCCCGAAAATGCCCGCATCCTCTGCGTACAGGCAGAACACCAGACGGACGCACAGCACGTTCAGACTATGCATCGCTTTTTTGCTGGTGGGGTCACGGTACTGCTTGGCGAACGCATCATAAAGCAGGCCAACGATCTCACCGGCGGCCATGGAGACGTCCATCTCCCGCTTCAAATGTTCGTTGCCCGTGTCCACCAGAAATTGCAGACGATAGTATTCCTTCGGCAAGTCCTCCAGCTTGATGATCTCCGGTTCTCCGCCCGGCTTGTTCATGTCGTATACCCAAAACTCCGCAAAGTTGCAGGTCACGACCCACCGGGGATGCTTGTCCACCGGCAGCTCCACAATATATCGCTTCGCCTGTTGAAAAGGTGTCAGAAATGTCCCATCAGATTGCTTGATGGGCTTTTTTAAATCTTTGCCCAGACCCTTTTGCTCGATCATCACCCTGGTGGACGGAATCATGCCGTCAATAAAGCTGGTGTGGTCGAGGTGAACCTGATCTTCAAAAGTGATAAATTGTTCTGGGTGTTCCACGCCATAGACATCACGAAGCAGGGAGAGCCAAAACGACTGGCTTTCTCCCTTTTCATAACCCTTGCCCGCCCAATATGTGGAAAATGATTTTGCGGCGGCTTTCTGTTCTGTATCGGTCATAAGCGTTCCCCCGCCCTCTGATTTCTTACTGTCAATGATACCATAATCAGACGGCATTCTCAATCGGACAGTGCGAGAATTTTGAAGATTTCAGTCAATCGTGTGCAAAAAAGGAGAGGGCATCGAAGTGATACTCTCTCCAAATTTACGAATGGATGTTGAAGCGTTCCGCAGGAATGCGCAGTTCATCCCTCCGGGGATGTTCAGGAAGAGGCTTGGGGATTCCCCCAACAAGCCAGCAGAGCGGAGTCTTTGTAGCACAAAGACATTGCCTTGCCACTTAGTGAAAACGGAGTGAAAATACATCTAAATGCTGCGAAAATGTGATTAGCTCATGCCTGCCGATGCAAAAAGGCCGGCTCCTGCGTCGATGACAATGGCGCTCGCCGTCTCCAACTCGTTTTTCAGTCGGCACGCAATATGGATATAAACGCCCGGATGCCATATATGTCATTCCGATCGGATGCCTGCGCGATTGATATTGTCTAACAAGTCGTAAATACACCCTGTATGATGTCTTTATTTTCTCTGTAAAAAAAGATGTTATTCCTGTATTATATAAGTATAATCATAAGAAGGAGGCAGCGGTTTATAATGGATACGAAAAAATGGAACAGCGGATGGAAATTCTGGCCGGACAAGGGCGCGTTTGCTCTGGTGTGGAATATTCCGGAGATTGCGCGGGATATCGACCTGCCCCACGACGCAATGCTTGAGGAGCCTGCGCGGGCGGACAGCCCCAACGGAGGCAATACCGGCTTCCGAAACGGGGATGTTTACACTTATGTAAAAATACTATATGCGCCGGAGGAGTACCGGGAGAAGACGGTAATGCTGAATTTTGAGGGCGTGTACATGAACGCAATGGTTTATGTCAATGGGCAACTGGCGGCAAAGTGCCCTTACGGCTACACCGGATTTTTCGTTAAACTGAACGACCATCTGCGCTATGGGCAGGAGAACGAGATTCGCGTTCTGGTAAAAAACAGCGGGATGGCCAACAGTCGGTGGTACAGCGGCAGCGGAATCTACCGTGATGTCTATCTGCTGGTCTCTGATACTGTTTATCTGGAGCCGGAGGGCGTGCAGGTTACGACAGAATCCCTTGATAAAGAACTGGCTGTTCTGATGGTGCGGTCGCAGGTAAAAAACCGCAGATGCACAACGGTTCCCCTTCGTCTGGAGACTGAGCTTCTGGATATGGAAGGGGTGACAGCGGCGAAAGATACCGTTTATCTGACACTCTATGAGGGAGAGAATCGGCGAACGATGCAGCGGATTGCGGTGCAGCAGCCCTGGTCGGAGGATGCGCCGAATCTGTACCGCGCGGTGAGCAGACTCTATGAGGGAGAAACGCTGCTGGATGAAAGCGAGACCATGTTTGGGATTCGGACACTGGAGCTGGATGCGAAGCGAGGACTGCGCGTAAACGGCAAATCTGTTAAGCTGCGCGGCGCCTGCATTCACCACGACAGCGGTCTGCTGGGCGCGGCCACTTACGCGGCAGCGGAGTACCGCAGAGTACAGCGGCTCAAGAAAGCCGGATTTAATGCGATTCGTATGTCGCATCATCCGGCGGCGCCCGCGCTTTTGCGTGCCTGTGATGCGCTGGGTGTATATGTCATGGATGAGACCTTTGATATGTGGACGCGGTGCAAATCCGATAACGACTATGCGCTCTTTTTTGATCAGTGGTGGGAGTCGGATGTGGAGGCGATGGTCCGTAAGGATTTCAACCATCCCTCTGTCATTCTCTACTCGGTAGGAAATGAGATCCCGGAGATCGGGAGCGATCTGGGCGCATCTATCTGCAATCAGATTTGCGAAAAAATCCGTTCCCTTGATAGCGGCAGGTTCACACTGGCTTCAATCAATGGCATTTATGCTGCGGGGGATCGTGTTGGAGAGATTATGGGAGACCTGCAGGCTGAACTGGCGGATGCCGGTGAGATCGATGACGATGCGAATGTCAATGCTTTTATGACGATGATGGATACACATATGGATCAGATCGTCTGCCACAGGGCAGTTTCGGAGCAGTTGGAAAAAGCCTGCGCCGGGACAGACATTGCCGGGTATAATTATATGACGGCACGGTATGAGCCGGACGGCGAGGCTTATCCGAATCGTGTGATTGTGGGAAGTGAGACTTATCCGCCGGAGATTGCGCGTAATTGGGCGCTTGTGCGGCGGCTGTCCCATGTGATTGGAGATTTTACCTGGACCGGATGGGATTATATCGGTGAGGCCGGCATCGGTGTGGTAGCCTATGCGCCAGGTGAGGGCGGCTTCGGCGCGCAGTTTCCGTGTCAGCTTGCCTACTGCGGCGATATTGATATTACAGGGTTCCGTCGTCCGACCTCCTACTTCCGAGAGGCGGTATTCGGACTTCGCAGCGAGCCGTATATCACGGTGCAGAATCCTTATCGTTACGGTCAGGAGGCGACAAAAACCGTCTGGGTGATTGGCGACAACTATTCTTCCTGGACATTCCCCGGCTGTGAAGGAAAACCGGTGGTGGCGGAAGTCTACGCCATGGGCGACGAGGTAGAGCTGTTTGCAAACGGCGTGTCCCTGGGCAGAAAACCGGCCGGGGAGGCGGCAGGCTTCCGCACCCTGTTTGACACAGTTTACGAGCCGGGTACATTGCGGGCGGTGGCCTATGAAAATGGCGCAGAAATCGGCAGCATGGATTTGAAGACTGCGGGAGAGCCGGCAGAGCTGAAGCTGTCCGCAGAGGAAGTGACCGCTGACGATGAGACATTAATTTATGTGGATATCACAGCGGAGGATGCCAACGGTATCGTTTGCGATGCGGCAGAGCATGTGCTTCAGGCTGATGTGAACGGAGATGCGGTGATTCTCGGTTTTGGCAGCGGCAATCCGAAGCCGGAATATAACTTTATTACGGATCAGACGGAGACGTTTTACGGGAGGGCATTGTTGATCCTGAAGCGAACAGGCTGCGGCGCGGTAACCGTGACAGTGATGGGCGATGACGGACAGAAAGCGGCGCTGTCAGTGTGATATGCAAAATCCTATTTCTTTTGTGTGTCTTCAGTAGCTTGCACAGATCTGTATTCCATGGGCGTCATCCCATAATATTTTTTGAAAATATGCCGGAAGTTCTCTGGGGCGGAGTAACCAAGCTTCTCTGAGATTGCGGCGATGGAAAGATTGGAGTTCTGCATCAGGTGAATCGCCTGGCGGAGCTTCAATCTTTGTATGTTTTGAGAGAAACTCATGCCTGTACTATGCTTGATGATGCGCTGCATCTGGCGTTCGCTGTAGTTAAAAAAGGATGAGAGCTCCGACAGCGTCAAAGCATTATAGTGCTCCTGGATGTATTTTAAGATCAGAATGGTATTCTCGTTTTCCTGATTGGAACCGGCTTCCGGAAATACGAAATCTGTGCCATGATTGCGAAGAAGAAGAATGAAGAAAGCATTGATGATGGAATTCAACATTCTGCTTTTATATTGACGCTGCCCATTAAACTCATCCCAGGCATAGCCGATGAAGTTGGCAATTTCCTGGTCGCAGCCGGTGCGGAACAGGAGATAGGACTGGCAGTCCTTCTGGTACAGCATTCGCATAAAAAAGTCGGACAGGATATCATTCTCTGAAAGAAGGCCAAAGAAGGCTTCCTCAAATGTGCTGATGCGGATGATGAAATTCAATAATATGCAGTCATCGCAAAATGCAGTGATGGCATGGACAGAGTCGGGCGCGATGATGCAGATATCGCCCGGCACCATGGTCAGATCCTGATTCGCGATATGATTTATAACAGTTCCCTGCAGGACACAGGCGATTTCTATGAAGTTGTGAGAGTGCCAATAGGCAGGGAGATAGCGAAGGTGCTGATAAACTTCCACATCAGCATTTTGGGAAAAGAAAGTATCTTCGTTCAGTCGGTGTAGCAGGAGTTTTTCTGTGAATTCATTGGCACAATAGGCATTTGCTGTCGCAAGAATATCGGAGATTTCCTCTATCTGCCGCGGCTGGTCGAGATGGCGATGAGGATTCTGCAGGTAAAGTGTTTTCAATGTATGTTCAAAATCCAGCATTTCAGCATTGATTTCCTGATAAAAATGATTCTGGATGATCATGGGAGCAGTTTCCTTTCCGTTTTGTCCTTTATTGATACCTGTTATTATGTAAATTATAGCCCCGCGTGGCAGTTTTTCAAGACAGTTTATGTAAAATGTCGCAAATTACCCGCCTGATGTCACCTCATCCTCTTACATTTGACGTGTTAAGGAGGCATGATAAAAACATGCTTGAGGAGACTTCATAAAGAACGAAAGGAACCAAAAGACGAAAGGAAAGGTGCAGAAAATGAACGAAAAAAATGAATTAACCTTTGGGCAGAAAATTTGGTGGGCAATCGGCCAGTCATCCGGGCGGCAGTTTATTACGGCGCTGGTATCCACGTACATTCTTGTGTTTATGACGGATGTATTTGGCGTCGCGCCGGCAGCGGCCGGCGTGATTATGACGGTTGCGGCAATCTGGGATGCAATCAATGACCCGATTATGGGGACGTTGGTTGATCGAACAAAGACACGCTGGGGCACATATCGTCCGTATCTTCTTTTTGTTCCGCTTCCGTGGGCAGTCGTTTGCTGCATGCTGTTTGCGGCGCGGAACTGACAGCGCAGGGCAAGGTTGTTTATGCGGCGGTGCTTTATATTTGTTATGGTATGTTGCTGACTGCCTTGGAAATCCCTTATAATGCGGTATTGCCGACGATGACGCGCAATGAAATGGAGAAGAATGATGCAATTGCAATTTCGACGTTTATAGCGTCCATAGCAATTCTGATTGTTTCTTCTTTTACCACGAATCTGGTCGCTGTGTTTGGCGGTGACGATCCTGCGAAAGGCTATTTCATCCTGGTACTTATCGGCGCGGTGCTGATGGTAATCACAAACTGGATTGCATTTGCAAAATGTAAGGAAAAGTATACAGTTGACATAGTGAAGGAATCCCCCTTTAAAGGGCTCGGCAGTCTGATGAAGATTAAGGAAGTTTATCCGATGCTTGCGTTCTGGTGCCTGGGATGCGTCCTTTTCCAGATTATCATGGCCTCCTCTGTCTATTACTGTATGTATTACCTGATGAACCCGGCGCTGCTTTCAACATATATGCTGGTCATCTCTATCAGCGGCATGGTCGGAGTTATGGTGCTGATGCCGATCATTTTGCGGAAGGTACAGGGAAGCATGAAAAAGGCGGTTACCTATACGCAGAGCATCTGCGTGGTTTGCTATTTGATCCTTTTCTTTGTGGGAGGATCATCGATTCCGCTGCTTTACATACTGACCTTTATTGCCTGCACGTTTTCGACGATGACAAATGCGTTCCGCTCGATGACAGTGGTTGGATTTACGGATTATGTTCTGCTTGAAAAAGGACGGCAGATGAATGGTACGATTTCTGCCATCGGTGGGTTTTCCTATAAATGCGGCACCGCAATTTCCAACGCCATCCTTTCCTTTGTGCTGGCTGCAACCGGTTATGTGGCAAACGCGATCGGCGGACAGACGGATGCCTTTATGCTGGGTATCAACTCCGTGAGATTCCTTGTGCCGCTGGTGGCTACGGTTCTCTACATTGTCTGTATCCAGTTCTATCCGGAGGAAAGGATGAGAGAATTGCAGATGCAGAGAACGCAGCAGGAACAGGAATAACGAAAAATAAGGAACCACTTGAGAATGGGGAAACCGTATGTTATGCTTACGACAGGGAAGCAGAATAGGGGTTTCCCCATTTCCCTATCTGATAAGGGGGTAATATTTTGTTTGAAAAATGGATTACAAATCGGACAGCGAAACCGTTTTTGGCGAGAAGGAAATTTTATTTAGACAGGGAAGTTTCCTCCGCAGTTGTGAAAATTTGTGGCCTCGGACAGTTCATCTTACACATGAACGGTGAAAAGGTGGGCGATCATGAATTGGATCCGGCCTGGACGGACTATGAAAAACTGGTGCAATATGTGACATTTGATGTGACCGATGCTGTCGTTCAGGGCGAAAATGTCATTGGCGCTGAGGTCGGGAACGGCTGGTATATCAAGATGGATGAGCATTATACTTTTGGATTTCCGGCATTCATGCCGCCGAATCCGAACCCGTATCAGCCGTTTGCCGGGTCGCTGGTTCTGGCGATGGAACTGATTGTGTCATATGCGGATGGTACGAGAGAAATGATGTCCGCAGATGAGAGCTTTAAAGTAAAAGAACATCCTACCGTGATGAGCAATGTCTACGGCTCTGAGACCATAGATAACCGGCTGAATGTGCCCGGATGGGATACGGCAGGCTATGACGATACAGACTGGGCACAGGCTTTCCTTGCGGACGCAGAGGATATTCCGAAAGGAAAACTGCAGGAGCAATTTCAGCCGGCCGTGAAAGCGATAAAGACCTATGAGGGAAAACTGATTCATTCGGTGAATGGCAGAGATATTTACGATTTCGGGCAGAATATGTCCGGCATACTGGATTTTGAGATAAAAGGAAAAACCGGCGACGTGATCAACCTGTATCCGGCGGAGAAACTGGGTGAGGACGGAGACGTGGATCAGTTTGCAAAAAACTGGATCATGGTGGATTCCTGCATCACGGCCATTGTGGGGGAGAATGACGTCTGGGAACACTGCCGTATGAAATTTGCCTATTTTGCCGGACGGTATATGGCGGTGGAGCGGATCTGCGCAGAAAATGTCGGGAAAGTGACGGCGGCAGTAAGTGAATCTGATGGTAATGCAGGGAATGTTCCCGAACTTCGTAATCTCCGGGCGGATGCCATTACCAGTGCCTACAAGACGGACGGTGCGTTTACCTGTGATGATAATCGCTATAATCAGATTTATGATATGATTGAGAGGACAGTGGAAGCCAATATGCTTGGCGTACACACCGACTGCCCGACGATTGAACGGTTCGCATGGCAGGAGCCGAACCACCTGATGGCCAGTGCCATCTTTTATATGAAGGACGGCAAACAGCTCTGGGAGAAGTTTTTACAGGATATGCGCTGCGGTCAGCACACGGCAGACGACTGGTTTCATAATATGGAAGGCGGGAAGTATTATCCGGGAGACGGTCTGATGCCGGCACAGGCCCCGTGTTATATTCCCAATGTATTGCCGGTGCCGGGGTTGGGTGATTTTTATGACATCATTCCCTGGGGCAGCACCAGTATTCTGGGTACATACTGGCATTATCTGTTCTATGGGGATGTGAAGATTATCGAAGACAACTTCGAGCCCGGGATGCGTTATCTGGCACATGTCAGGAGCCGGGTCAATGAGGAGGGATTTATTAATTACGGTCTTGGCGACTGGGGGAATCCCCGAAATGATCTGGCCAGAGAAAATATTGAGACGGCATTCCTTTATGCGGATGCGGTGACGCTTTCAACGTTTGCGGAAATCCTCGGGAAAGCGGATGTAAAAGCGAAGCTGGATGCTTACGCGGAGGAGGTCAAAGCCAACTATAACGCGAAGCTTTTGGTGGAAAATCCGGAGCTCGGCGGCTGGTGTTATAAATGCTGGGATCACCGGGATGAGCTTTTCCTGACGCAGGCGTCGCAGGCGCTGCCGCTGTTCTGGGGACCGGTTCCGGAGGATAAGGAAGCGGATATTATGAAAGCGTTCCGCTTTACGCTGGATCGTGACGGCTCCTTTATCTGTGGGGAGGTTGGGCTTCCCTATGTGATTCAGACCGCGCGCAGGTATGACATGAATGATATAATCTGTCAGTATATACTGAAGAAAGAACACCCCAGCTACTATGCTTTTATTCTGGACGGAGAAACTACGCTGGGCGAGTATTGGGAGCAGAATCCAAGGAGTCACTGCCATGACATGATGGGGCATATCATTGAGTGGTATTACAACGGTATCGCGGGTATCATTCCGGAGAAGCCGGGCTTTGCCGAGGTGACCATTCGCCCGTATCTGCCAGAGAGTATTCACGAATTTACCTGCACGTATCAGTCAGTCAGTGGCGAGATTCGGGTGAACGTGAAGGAGACGGAGGACGAAATTCTCGTGGATACGAAGTGCGCTGAGGGGATTGTGTATACGGTGGATACCTCCAGTCTGAAGAGAGACGGAAAGAAAATTGTAGTTGCAACTTGAGCGGATAGGGACACACGGGATGTCCTGCCGCAGCAGGTTTAGCAGCCGCCTCATTTACCGCACGGAGTCCGGGTAGCATTGGACTTTGTTTTGTGTTGGAAACTCGTCCGCTCCTGTACGGCCTACTATGAGATTTCTGTTCGTCGGCCCGAAACTTTGCCCATTGGAGCACTTTCCAGCTCCGCAATCCGGCTTCCTTCAGATTCCACCTCGCGATGGACACCCTTGCCTTCAGCTAACGCTTCCTGCCACCGAGCGCGTAGTGGACTTTCACCACCAAGTTGTCGCCCATGCTGGGCGCACCAAAGGGCCCCAACTGATTTGGAATCAGTTGGGGTCTCTTAAGCCATATGTAATTTTATGGCTGATGCGCCCGGCGCAGCTCCGGAGGCGTGGTCAGCTTGTTGTAGAGGTAGGCCAGGCTGCTGTCCGGGTAGAGTGCGCTTGCGTCCAGAGGACCCCTCTTTTTCAGATAAAGTCCGACGCAAGGTTTTTTAACTCAGGAATGCATTCAGAACCCCAATCGACTGCAATGCCAAAATAAGCATCATAACCGGAGCGATATATTTTATCATAATATTGTACAATCTTTTACGTTTGAACGGATGCCCGCTGGATTCCATTTCATCGGAAATCCATTTTGGCCCCACGACCCATCCAATCAGGATGCAGGAGAAAAGCGAAATAAACGGCATCATTACACTGTTGCTGATATAATCCATAATGTCCAGCAGTTGCCCGACGGTTCCATTGGGCAGCTTCACTTCCAAATAGAAAACGCTGTAACCGAGCGTGATGACCGCAGACGCTGCCATGTAAATGATCGTAAGCACAAGCGTTACCCGCTTACGGCTTGCATGGAACAGATCCATGCAGTTGGCAACGATTGATTCCAACACTGAAATGCAAGAAGTAAGGGTTGCAAATGCGGCCGTGAGAAAAAATGCCGTCCCAATCAGGACACCCACTCCGCCCATCGCATGAAAAACCTTTGGCAGAGAAATAAACATCAGGCTCGGCCCTGCACTCATGCCTTCTGTTCCTGAAAAAACATAAACCGCAGGAATGATCATCATGCCGGAGAGCAATGCGACAAAGGTATCAAAAAACTCTATCTGGTTGATTGATTTGCTCAGATTGACCTGCGGTTTGACATATGACCCATAGGTGATCATAATTCCCATTGATACGCTGAGGGAAAAGAACAGCTGGCTCATCGCATCAAGCAGTATTTGCAGAAAACGCTGGGCTGTGATTCCTTCCAGGCTTGGTTTCAGATAAAACGTCAGCCCTTGAAGGCCGGTTCTTGTCACACCGGTATCGTCTGTATTCGTCAACGTCAAAGAAAAAACGGCAATGACCACTACGATGACAAGCAGAATCGGCATAAGAAATTTTGAGACCCGTTCAATGCCCTTTTCCACGCCATGATATACAATCAGCGCCGTTAAACCCATGAAAAATAGGGCAAATACCACCGGAGAAACGGAGGACGAAATAAATGAGGTGAAGTACCCGTCTTCGGCGGCAGCGTCCGCCGCCCCCATCAAATAGACGGTCAGGTATTTTGTGATCCAGCCGCCGATTACAGCATAATATGTCATAATCAAGACCGGGACCAGAAACGTGACTACCCCAAGCGCACGCCACTTCCGGTTCATTTCCTCATATGCATGGATGGCGCTTTTCTTTGTCTTTCTTCCAATCGCTATATCCGATACAAGCAGCGTAAACCCAAAGGTGAGAACCGGAACAAGGTAGATCAACAGAAACAGTCCGCCACCGTCTTTCGCGGCCAGATAGGGAAACCGCCAGAGATTTCCTACGCCAACAGCGCTTCCTGCTGCTGCCATAACAAACCCGAACTGACTGCTGAACGTGCTTTTCTTTGCCTTCTCTTCCATGATATCCTCCTTAATATTTGAAGCTCGTTCCATGATACCATTTTCCTGCTAAACTTGCAATACCGTCACACGCCTGGGGCCACTGTTTTTCATCGCCGTGGCCTGCCCATTGTGCCGCAGAGACTTTCACCGCGGCTTTTTGCATCATATCCGTCATAAACGTTCCCACCCTCTGATTTCTTACTGCCAATGATACCACATTCAGACGGCATTCACAATCAGACAGTGTGAAACTTTTGAATCTTTCGGTCAATCGTGTATAAAGAAGGGGGAAGACATCAAAGGGATACCCTCTCCAAATTTACGAATGGAGTTGGAAGCGTTCCGCAGG
>JAJQCB010000060.1 GCA_021203005.1 Clostridiales bacterium
TTATTATAAATCAAATTTTCATTATCAGGACTTAATGCGAATCAGAAAAAATATCCGTCAGTTTTAAGTTATTACCTATACAGGAATTATAGTTTGTAACGTGTGATTTTCTTCCAGTTTTCAGGAAATCCCATGGAATTGAGCAGCATAGGCTCCGTGAGAGTGTGGGAATTGGATAAAATTTTATTGATCAGCTTTGTAATTTGTTTTTTAAATTCTATAAATTCAGAGCCAGACAACAAGTAACGGAAAGATATCACAACAGCGAACAAATCAGATTTTCCGAGAGTATATTGTTTGCCCCTTTGAGGAATGCTGAGTTTTTCATGCAGCAGAGTATCAGGTATATCTACGCGGCAGCGGAAAGAGTACAATCGTTCATTGTGAGCGCAAACATTTCTGTAATAAGTCAATGCCTTCAGATATTGCCCCAGCTCACGCTCATTTACCCCATTAAAATGAATACTGATTTTGGCTTGCACATTCGTTTTCAGGAAAGAATACATTTTTGATAGTTGACCAAAAGTCAGTGTATTCATCATCACCCAAAGCGGTACATTTCCATATGTAAGTCGCTGATAAACGACATAAGGATGGTTGGTATTGGAATGAGCCTCTATTGCAAGCATTTGAATCAAACGTCGGATGCCGGCGTTGTTTTTTTGGAGTTGCTGTAATTGGCAGCATCCAGATAGTCTTTTTCAAGATGCGAGTAAGTCTCTGAAAAATGATAAGAAATCAGGGAACGCATTTTCTGTTCTATATGGCAGAGATATTTAAAAAACAATGCACGGAGAGACTCATCAAAATAGTAAAGTTGAAGAAGGTCATCAAATGTAGTGCCCGGAAGATACTGCCGCGTCATTGGATTATAAAAAAGCTGCTTGTAACCGCCAATTAGAGAATAGTAGCTGATGTTCGTTAATGCGTTTTTCGCACTGGCAGAATCAGGAATCAGAAGCTTTTTATCCTTCGTCAGTTTCGTTAGCTGTTGGGAATAAGTCAGAAATGGTTTTATTGACTGTCTTGGCATTTTTTCATCTCCATAAAAAGAAAAAGAGGGCCCGCAGGTCCTCCTTCCGGTCGCAGGCATCGCAAGTTTCTGCAACCTGATCACTGTGATCATTCTAACATCGGCATATGGAAAAGTCAATGTTTTTCAGGCATCCCTATATAAATCCCTATATAAATAATCACAAGATTATTATATGCTTTAATGGGCAAAAGTTTTCAAGGGATTTCCGGCGAAAAAGAACTTGCTGGCGGTGGAAAACGATCCATTGTTCCCGAAGAGGTGCAACTCAGACCCATTAAAATGCAGAATACGCAGCTAAAACTTGTTTTTTCTGCTAAAATCTTTATAGTAATTTTGCAGGGGAGGAACACCATGAGGGTACATAAATATCAGGACGCGAATCTGCCTGAGGACTATGTGGACATTCACTATCGTGAGCAGAATTCACAGATAAACGGTTTGTTTCGTTATCTGGAAGCGTTGGATTCAATTCATGGGAAGAATGATCAGGGAATCCGCGTGATCCCAGTCTCGGATGTGTATTTTTTCGAGACGGTGGATCGGAAGACATGGGCTTACCTTGAAAAAGATGTGTATGAGGTAGAACCCGGTATTCATAAGATTCTGGAAGAGTTTTCGGGAAAAGGACTGGTGCAGATCAGCCGTTCGATGTGTGTTAATGTTTTTAAGATCGATTATATTCAGGCGGATCTGAACATGCGATATAAAATATTCCTGACCAACGGCGAGACCGTTATCATGAACCGAAGTTTTAAAAAGGATTTCTTTTCATACCTTGATCATCTGACAGAGAGGAGGGACAGATTGCTAAAGCTATTCCAACGCAGCAGCAGGAAAGAAAAGAAGTTTTTATACTTGTCCTATGCGGCAAATGTGTTCCTGCTTTCTATTGTATTGATGATTGTGAAATTGCTGGCGGAGACCTCTTTTGATTTATCAGAATCAGACGCGGAACAGTCGGCGATGATGGCATTAGGTGTGATTTTTGTTGCCGTGGTGATAATTGCCTTTTTTCTGTGGCTTATTGCGATGGAGTTTAAGGGATTGTATGACAGCAGGGTCATCTTCAATCGCAATGTCAGGTTGATGGGATTTCCGGGCAGAAAACTAATGACACTTTATTTGCTGGAAATGTTCGACATGCAGGTTCCCTGTGTGGCGGGAGGTGGATTTCTTGGTATTGTTGTTTATCATTTCTACGCTATGAGAAATTCAGAAGAGATATTGTGGATGGAACCGGGAATCCTGATTGCGGCTATCGTTATTCATTTGTGTATGTTGATGTTAACGTTCACATTTGTCGGAAGAAAATGTGCGGGGCAGAGTGCGGTGACGGAGCAGCGCGGGTCACAGGGCGTAAAACGTGTAAGAAGAAAGAAGTGGGGAACAAAGCGAGAAAGACAGAGTGTCGTGGTAAAGCAGCGGAGAACAGGGAGAGCAATCATTTGTCTGGGGATTGCGGCCGCCATGGGAATTGTCATCCGGATTATCTGTCATCAGTTCTGGAATATTTTTGATGCGACAGATGCTCTTCGTTACTCTCAGGCTGTAAAGCTGGCGTATCTGGCTGTGGTTGCCGCAGGCTTTGGCCCTGTTATGAGACTGGTATTCCGAATTGCGGAAGCAATTGGCAAACGATTTGGTGCCATGCATTTTTCCTTCAGCCTGATGCTGGCCAAAAGCTTTTGGGGAAGGTTCCTCATCATGAGTTTTCTGATGATTTTCAGCGGTGCGTTCTTTTGCGGACTTTATACTTTGTTTGAAACGACCCGTTCTGCTTGCGACATATTGGCGAGGGAGAGTATTCATTATCAGAGCTATTATATTTATGATCAGCTGTATTACTACGATGATCCGTTGTATTCCGTTAATCAGAGCGAGGAAGAATTGGGCGCGTTTTATACATTTAGGTATCGGGCACTCATGGAAGATGGCGGACATATCTGGGTGACGGGAATTACCGGTGAATACCTCGGCCGGTATGAGACATTTCAGACCACGGAGGTCGCAGAAAACGGGAAAAGTCCGGATTTGATCACCGAATATCCGGAATTGGCGGAATTGTTGGACAACGAAGATTTTGACGGTATCATCATGGATGAAACGTTTGCTAATCGGATGGGTGAGAATATCGTTTTGAATGTGAATGGGACAGATATCACATTTACAATTTATGCCGCAGTTCTGTCGCATGACAATGACCGACTGGACGCTTATGTCAGCAGGTCGTATCTGGAAAAGCAACTGGGTGCAGAAAATCTGTATAATACCATTTATTATATGGAAACACCGGCGACGGTGGATACAGACCATGTCTTTCTGTCACAGACCAATGAGGAAATCTGGGAAGAGAACTGGCAGCATATCGTTCAGGGGACAGAGACAATGGAATTGATTTTCTGGGTGATACTGATCTGTTCCATGTTTGCCATCTGTACCTGTCTGGTAATGTCCGGGGAGGATAATCGGAGAAACCTTGCGTATCTGCGGGGAATCGGAGCCGGAAAAGGGATGCTGCTGAAGATGTATCTGTTTCAGGCAATCTGGAATGTAGCTTGTACGATACTGCCGGTAACATTCCTGACATGGATTTTTGCCAAAGGGATCGGATACCTGTTGATGAATCCGGGGTATTACGGGGGAAGCTTTGCGATAGATGTGAAAAAGATAATGCTGCTCTTCGGTGCGTATTTTCTGGTTTCGGCATCTGTTCAGGCTCTCATGGTAAGAAAGACGGCTGGAAGCGGGCGGTATGTAGAGGTATTGAGGGGCTGAAAAATAATTTGGAGGACAGACATTATGAGTAAATATGCAGCAATCGTTTCAGACCTGACTTATACGATACAGGAAGCCGGAAAAGACCGGACTATCCTGAAAAATATCAATTATAATTTTGAATCGGGAAAAATCCATACGATTTCCGGTCCATCGGGTTCCGGAAAAACCACCTTTCTGTATGCAATCGCGGGGCTTCTGGATCAGGTGCAGGGAAGCGTAAAAATCGGTGAGAGAGAAATTCTGCAGGAAAAGCGGCAGGTGAGGGATCAGATCCGCCTGAATCAGATTGGCATGATCTTCCAGAATCTGAACCTGTTTGATTTTATGAATGTGGAAGATAATATCCTGATTCCATATTATCTGAGAAAACAAAAAGTACCGATGGCAGTACACAGGCAGGTCGCAGGTTATCTGGAGCAGCTGAACCTGGGGCAGATTCAAAAGAAGCAGATCAGTTCCCTCTCCGGCGGGGAGCAGCAGCGTGTCGCAATTATCCGGGCGATTATCGCAAATCCGCAGATTATCCTTTGCGATGAACCAACGGCAAGCTTGGACAGTCGGAATGTGCGTGTCTTTATGGAAGCGTTGCTGACGCTGCAGAGGGAGAGCGGGAATACGATTGTGATCGTAACCCACGACCAGCGAGTGTATGAATATGGGGACTGTCAGATCAGGATAACAGATGGAGAACTGAGCTGAAATTGAATTATATTTCTTAAAGGGGATCAGGTTTTGCCGTTGCCAACTCAATAATAACATTGCTCTGCTGATACAGCCAGTCCGTGAATTCGTCCGGGCTGGCCGTTCTTTTTTTCACAGCTGTTTTCCGGTGTAAAGCTTCTTCTTTAAAATCTTCAAACGCTGCCTGCATCTTAGCCAGCCGGTCTTCCGGGAAGCCGGGCGTCTTTTTTGCCTTGTTGATCTTATTCCGCCAGTTCTGGCATTCATTTTTATAAAGCAAGTCATAATTATTTTCCCGGGCGCGCTCGTCATATTCCCTTTTGTTCTGAAGCGCCTGGGCTTTCCGGCACTTGTCGCTGCAGAGTTCATAGCGCTGGCTCTTTGCAAGGAAATATTTCCCACAGACCTTGCACTGCCGAAAGCAAAGCCCCCAGTCATTCAGACGGTTCAGATAATAGGTGACCAGAGGAAGAAAGGATTCGTATGCTACGGCACACTCCGAAGTGCGTTGGCTGTCCGGGAACCATAACGTAAGGCAGGTGTCTGCCTCAGGCGTTCTTCCGTAATAAAGGGTGTCTGCCTGAAAACGCTCTGCTTTCCCGCTCTCCCTGTCGTAAAACATGGCACTCTCCAAACGAAATGCCAGAAGGAGGTGGCTGATCTCTCTTGTAAAACGATCACAGGCTGCTTCCCTGTCACGGTATTCCCTCGCGATGAGGTAGCCGTTCCAGATACGGTATGCTGCATATAGTTTTGCCGGGTCGCCGGTAAGGGCCTCTGCAGTAAGGAAATCCGCTGCGGACTTTTCCAACTCCGGCTGCTTCCACCGGTTGGAATGCAGGGCTTCATTAAGAGGCATCAGACCGCGGAGGTTCCACTGGCCGTCCGGGTCGTGCCCAAGATTGATAAGGAATGTCCCGAGAGGGCGTGACCGGTCACAGAGAACCTCGGCATCCGGATTCCCATCTAACCGTGCGCGCACTTCCAGATCCGATCCAACCAGGATCCGCTCTTTCATCTTCTTCCTATCCAGCGCCAGAACAAACAGATGCTTATCTCCGTATGGTTCATGGCGGTCAAACTGATATTTTATCTCCATCTCTTCACTCTACAGTATGGTAATTTTATAATTCTGTCGCATCCGTTACACTTATGGTAAACCAAAGTGCTTGTATTGTCAAATAAAAAGCGGGATAATTTCTAGGATGGTAATTTCATATATTTGCAAGTATTTAAGGGGCGAGGCAGGGAAAGATGGTTATAGGCCTTCCCAAAATGGGCAGATCTGCTTCATCCGGCTAAAGCGCTGGCGGAGATTCCCAGAGCAAAACCTGCCTGCTCCTGCAGGGACCGAAAAATCCGGCATTTGGGTGGTAATGGAAGATTCGGGTGAAATATCCCACTGCAGGAAGCATTGGTTTCACGGTTTTGTGAATCACGGCATAGCGAAGTACCTTCACAAACCGGTGGGAGTTCACACGGATCAGGCGCTTCCCACCCGAACCGGTGAAACAGGGAAAATGCAGGTACAGCCGGAACCCCCGACAAAGCACTTCAAAAACGTATTTGCAGATATCACATGATTTACCCGTCCGTGAACCGGTTTTACCGGTTGCGAAAAAGAATATACGGAGCAGAGGAGGTGAGATTGCAGTGAAAACGGATATGAGGAACGAAGTCAAATCGTATATCGTACGCCAGGGCATGACCATGCAGGATACCGTGGACCTTCTGGCGGATGAGTACGGCTGGTCGGGCAGTGTCTCCAACCTGTCGAACAAGCTCCAGCGGGAATCCCTCCGTTATCGGGAAGCGATACAGCTTGCCGATGTGTTGGGGTATGACATCCGGTGGGTCAGGCGGGAAGGAGGCTGAAGAGCTGCCGGTAGTGATGCTTCTGGCGGATCCCGCTGATGTGGTGGTGGTCATTTTGTCCACCACCACTGCCAGCGAACGCATCGTGACGACTTCCCGGGCGGGAGTACACAGAGGACGCCGACCTTCTGTGCAGGGTCCAGGGACGCAGTATCCCTGGCCAGAGTCCAGAGGCGGAGCCTTTGGGCGGGAAGTGCAGAGGGGCGGCTGACTCTTTGCCGGGGAGACTGGCCAGTGGCAGCCGGGGCAGAGCCCCGTCCCCGGGAACGGACGGAAACGGACGTACCGGGGTGTTCCCTCCGCCAAGGCGGAGCCCACGGCACTTTGCAGCCCGCAGGGATGAAAGTGTCATAGTGGGTTATTACACTTCCGGCGGAAGTGCCGGCCGGGAACCGGCCATTTGAAAATGTGAAGGAGGTGATGTTGTTATGGCAAGAAATGATGGTGTTGACCGTACCAGTGTCAGGAATGCCAACTTGAAAAAAGAAGAGATCGGGGATGTACAGCGCCACAACGAGCGGGAGAAGGACTCTTACAGCAACCCGGATATCATCCCGGAGCGTACCCCGCTGAACGTCCATTTTAAGGAACCGTGCAGCTCATACCATGAGATATTTGACACCATGTTGGAAGAAAAGATGATCTCCACCCGCGGGCTGAAAGCGGATGCTTCCGTCTTTGGCGAGCTCGTCTTTGATGTCAATTCATCTTATTTTTTCAACCACGGCGGGTATGAGTACGCAAAACAGTTTTATTCGGATGCCTATCAGGCAGCAATAGAGATCGTGGGCGGTGAACAGTATATCCTGTCGGCTGTCATGCACGCCGATGAACGAAACCGTGCGATGTCCGAAGCACTGGGCCAGGATATTTTCCACTACCATCTCCATGTCGTCTATATCCCGGTGGTAGAGAAACAGATCCTGTGGAGCAAACGCTGTAAGGACAAGTCGCTTGTCGGCACAGTTAAGGAGACTATCATGCAGGTCAGCAGCAGTAAGAAGTGGCTGTCCAAGCCTGCCCTCGATGAGTCCGGCGCCCCGATCCTGCGGGTGGACGGGAAACCTGTTTTGAAAAAATCATACTCCGTATTGCAGGATGATTTCTTCAACTATATGAAAGCTGCCGGATATGCCGATGTAGAACGGGGTGAGCGCGGGAGCAGCGAAGAACACCTGACTGTTACGCAGTTTAAAGTGATGAAAGAAACCGAGCGGTTGGAAGACCTGGAGGAACAGATCGAAGAGTCAGGCGTCACGCTGGCACAGATCCATGACCAGATCGAATCCGGGAATGAAACACTCCGGCAGGTGGAGCACGACACCCGTAAAGCGGAGGATGCCGCAGACGCCGCCGGGAAGAAACTGGCGGATATGGAGAAAAAGGCAGGGGCACAGGCCAGGCTTTTCCGTGAAGTCGATGGGATGGGGAAGAAAAATCTGGCCGGGAACATCATGTTCACGCCTGCGGAAGCCGGAGAACTGAAGTCGATGGCAAAGAAAGGGATCGCCGCGGGCCGCAGAATCTCTGAACTGGAAGAGCGTGCAGCCCGCGCGGAAAAAGACGCGCGGATCTGGAAGCGCCGGTACGAAAAACTGCTAGGGCAGGTGCAGGATTACCTTGCCGCTGTAAAGAAAGCACCGGAACGGGTGGCGGGCTTCCTGCGTAGCCTGCTGGCGGAGAAGAATCTTCCACAGCAGCGACATCCCGAAAGAGCACATCGGAAAGATGTGGAACTTTGACGGTTGGTTCACCGCAAGTTCCCATTTTGGGAACCTGCGGTGCGGCCGGATGCAGATGTCAGTCTTGGCCGGACTATAAGTACACTATATGGATATGATCTGCACACTTGAATCAGAAAACAACACAAATAGCAAGAAGGGAGATGATCGTAATGCAGGGAACAAATGATTTTGAGAAATATGTTTATGAGCCGGTTGACCTCTGTGCCTGTTATGAACCGCTCTATGACCCGCCGCCTGAACAGGAGAAAGAATGGGAATTGAAATGGAAACAGCAGCTTGCCGAAGCAGAGCAGTCCAAGCAGAAATGCTATTACGGCACGGATGAATCCGGCGTCACGTATTTTTATTTCGGCAAAGAACGCATCCGCGTGACAGAGCATTTTGCCGACCGGGGACAGACCTACTGCCAGGCCGCGGAGGAAGCCATACGTTACGCGATCCGCAATGCGGGAAGCAGGCCATCCTCTATCGCATCATAACCCCAGAGGAGCAGACAGGAAGAATTTTAAGGACAATGATAATTTCAACCTTGTACCCAGCCCACGCCTGCGATATACTAATTGAAACAAAAGCATATGGTAAGCGTGGGTTGTTTCAAGTAAAGGAGGGAACATTTTTTATGAAACAACCAGCACGATATAATACCGCACTTTATATGAGACTGAGCCGTGACGATGAGAATTATGGCGACAGTGTCAGCATCGAGACCCAGCGCACGATCCTCCGGCAGTTTGCTGCCGACAACGGGCTACAGGTATATGACGAGTACGTAGACGACGGATGGAGCGGGACAAACTTTGAGAGGCCGAGCTTCCGGCGCATGATGGAGGATGTCGATGCGGGGAAAGTCAACTGCATCTGCACCAAGGACCTGAGCCGCTTCGGACGGGAGCACATCATGACAGATTACTATCTGGAGTTCATCTTCCCCGACAAAGGAGTCCGGTACATCGCCGTTTCGGATAACGAGGATACGGAGAAAGGCCTTTCCGATTTCGTGCCTTTCAAAAATCTTTTCAATGAATGGCTGGCCAAGGACACCAGCAGGAAAGTGAAGAACAGCCTGCATGCAAAATTCCTCGCCGGGGAGCGGATTTTCGCATATGCCCCGCTGGGCTACAAGCGGGACCCGAAAGTCAAGAACCGGCTTGTGATCGATGAGGAGACGCGGTGGATCATCGAAAAAATCTATGACCTTGCATTCCACGGCGCGGGCGCGGCAAAGATCGCTAATATTCTGACGGATGAGCGGGTACCCACTGCCGGATGGCTCAACTACACCAGATATGGGACCTTTGCGAATATTTACGAAGATGCCCCGGAGGAAAAACGATACACATGGACGATCACGCAGGTTAAAAATATCCTGAAGGATGAGACCTACATTGGTAACAGTGTCCACGGCAGACAGTCCAACATCTCATATAAAAATAAGAAAAAGGTCCGGAAGCCCCGGGAAGAATGGCTGCGTGTGGAAAACACGCATGAAAGAATCATCTCTAAAGAAGTCTTCAATCAGGTACAGGAACAGATTGCGCAGAGACGGAGGAAGATCAAAGGGTCCCCGACTACCCAGATCTTTGCAGGGCTGCTGAAGTGTGCGGACTGCGGGTGGTCCATGAGCTTTGGGTCGAATAAAACAGTCAGCAGGCCGTTCAGTTATTTCACCTGTTCATCCTACCGTCAGCGCGGACCGAAGCATTCTCCCTGTTCTGCCCACTATATCCGCTATGACACTCTGTATGCCTATGTCCTGAGCCGGATCCAGTACTGGGCAGGGAAGGCCGGCTTAGGGGAGGAAGAGCTGAAAGAGCAGATCCTTTCCTCTGACAGCAAAGAACAGAAGCGGGAAGAGAAACGGCGTGCCGCGGAATTAAACCGGGCAACAAAACGCAAGGGAGAGTTGGATCGGCTGTTTGCAAGGTTGTACGAGGACTGGGCTTCGGAGCGCATCACGGAATACAATTTCAATATGCTTTCTGAAAAATACCAGCGAGAGCAGGAAGAACTGGAGGAAAAGATCAATCGTATCCAGAGAGAACTTGATTCTGAGAAACAGACGGAAACGGATATCAGCAGCTGGATCTCCCTGATCAGACAGTATGAGTATCCGACGGAACTGACTGCAGATATGCTGAACGCATTGATTGAAAAGATTATTATCCACGAAAAGACCGTTGGAGAAGATGGCGAAAAAGAACAGGAGATTGAGATTTACTATCGTTTTGTCGGAAAAATCGACTGAAACTTAAAAAGTATCCTTAAGTAAGGGAGACGGGGGCTTCCATACCGGGAATTGACAAAATACTGGAGATTTCCAGAATTTATGGAATCAGCACGGATTACCTGCTGAAGGATGAGATGGAGGAACTGCCGGGAGAGGTTGTCGCGGATGTGTACCATCCGGAGGAAGTGCGGGAGATATCCGTGGAAACAGCGACTGAGTATCTGGAAGTAATCAGAGAAGCCGGTAAGCGGATTGCTTTGGGTGTGGGCCTGTGCATCCTGTCTCCGGTTCCTTTACTCCTGTTCACCGGCATGTCAGAGGCTGGACTGGTATTTCCGACAGAAGATGTTGCAGGCGGCGTAGGAGTTGGGGGGCTTCTTGCGATTGTAGCGGTGGCGGTGATTCTGTTCGTCTTAAATGGCCTGCGCCTGGATGAATACGAATATCTGGAAAAAGAAGAATTCCGGCTTTCTTATGGAGTGGCTGGAATCGTAGAAAAAGAAGAAAAAGAGTTTCGTCCAGTGTTCTATCAGGGAATTGCCTTTGGCGCAGCTTTGTGTGTGGCTTCCTGTGTGCCGATTGTAATTGCCGGTGCGGCTGATGCGGCAGACAGTATTCTCATATGTCTATGTGCTTTACTGCTGGCGATAGTTGCACTTGGAGTGTATTTGATTGTCCGGGTAGCAGTCCGCAAGGGCGGGTATGACCGTCTGCTGCAGCATGGAGATTATACGCAGGAGAAGAAGCGGGAAAATAAACGCCTGGAAGTTTTTGATGGAGCTTATTGGGGGATTATTACCGCAGTCTATCTGGGGGTCAACTTTGTCTGCATGAACTGGCATATCTCATGGGTTATCTGGCCGGTGGCAGGCGTGGCATTTGCAGCCATCCACTCCATTGTGTCAGCGATGAATGGCAGGTAAAACTGAGTAACGTTCAGGAAAACGAATGTCTTTAAATGAACTGGATGGACTGAAAATGAAATTGCCGGGGAACTGCCGCATATGAAGAAGAACATGATTACTGCTACAGCAGTATTCCTGCTGGCCGCAGTTATATTTAAAATTACATATGATTATACCGGCATTCCGGCATTTTATTCCATGATGGTAACTTTCGGCACAGTATTTTATCATTTTGGGATGCGGCTGGCTGTCGGTAGTATTATTAATGCGAAGTTTCATAACCGCATGAACTACAGGAGAAAGTGGTTCTGTGAAAAAAGCTTTGAGAAAAGCCTGTATAAGATGCTGAGGGTGAAAAAGTGGAAAGAACGGGTTCCAACGTTTAGTCCGGAAACTTTTACATTCAAAGGGCATCAGGCGGAGGAGATCGTACAGGCATCCTGTCAGGCGGAAGTGGTGCATGAGATCATTATGGTTTTCAGCTTTGTGCCGTTGGTGTTTTCCATCTGGGCAGGCGATGTAGCAGTTTTTTTGATTACATCCTTCGCGGCATGTCTTCTGGATCTTGTATTTGTGATTGTGCAGAGATTTAACCGTCCGCGGCTGCTCCGCCTGATCCGGTAAAATGTCCGATTCCACCCGGATTCTCCTTTTAAGGGATGGAAAAACCAGTGATAAGCGGATAAGATTTCCTCAAAAAACAGGAGGAGTTTGTTATGGATCAGATATTGATTGGCAGCTATATTGCTCAGAAAAGGAAAGAGAAGAATATGACAGCTTGATTGAACGAGGCGATTACTCACCTTCTGTTACACTCGCACTGACGATTGCGAAAGTGTGTAATCTTACAGTCGAGGATATTTTTTATTTGGAGGATGAAGATAATGAGCAAAAATGAAACAGATACGATCAAAGAAGCAAACCGAAAGGCTCGGCCGAAGTTTATACTGTTAGCGGTATACACGTTTGTGGCGGATCACACCCGTAGAGCGTCCCTTGCGGAGTGCTTTGCCGCAGAGGGCTGATGGATTCTGAACGGATTTTCTGGTTGCTTTAAAGGCTGTTTTCGGATATACTTTGAAGCAGCCGGTCTTTGAATACAGGCTGATAAATTGGAAGTTTGGAAAAGAGAAAAAAATGAATATCGACTATAATGATCTGCCCCAGATAGAAGGAATCAGGGATTTCATGGTGGATCAGATTTACGAAAAGGTGTTTCCGTACATGAAAAGGCAGGGATTATTTCAGGATGGTGACAGCGAAACCTTAACCAGAGTCAGGGAATTCCTGAATCGGGCAGAACATTTGCCGGGTTTATATCTGAATTCAGGGGAAAACGGAAGTGAAAAGTGCCGCGAAGAAATCAACGTATTATATGAGAAATTAAAGGAGCTTTTGGAGCTTTCTGGTTCCGCATAGGGAAAATGTCAGAATGAAATTTACAAGGCACAGGCGTTTGCACAAAAATGTATTTATTTCGGTTTTATTCTGGTAAGGAGTGAAGATGATGAAAGAATTAGTTAAGTACGATGACAGCTTTGGAATAGTCAATTATCCTGAGGGATTTGAAAAGCTTATTGAAGGGCTGCCCGTGTCGGAACAACTTAAATATTTCCGGATGGGTTGCGGCACTTATCTCAAACATCCGGTGAAAGAGCGTAGGAAAAGCGAATATGATTATAGCTGTAGCCTTGACGATGATAATGATGTAAAGTCGATTATTGTCAAGGACGGGAAAATAGCAGGAGTTATGGTGAAAGACGTATATGGAGATGATTATCCCTGCATGGTCGAGAAAGGCTATATCATCAGAGACGATGAGGAGCTTGACGGCAGTGGCTATAAAAGTTTTGTTCTTTATAGTTACCTGATTTGTGTCCCGGCGGATTTTGATACGGTGTCAGCAGATTGAAATTTTTTACACTATGTAAGAGCGACTACACAGCCGCTCTTTTTCATGCCCACGAAGTAAAGTGGATGGTCGCGGAAGGCTATGACCTGATTGCAAAGAAAAAATAAGAACAGAAAATGATGAAGCGTCTGTCAGACTGACAGGCGTTTTTCTTTAGAGTCGAGCAATCGAACTCTTTTGTTTGTCCGGAAGGGAGGTGAGGATTGTGGCGACAAGTCGAATTAAGGGTATTACAGTCGAAATTGACGGCGATACCACCGGTCGGTCAAAGGCACTGAGGAGATAGAGCGTTATTATAAAGATCAGTCTTAGCATCATGGAAATATCAGGCTATCGAGGCAGTGGATATTTGTCTGCCGCCAGTCATCTATAAAATAAGGTTCAAAATATTTTAGGGTGTAGTTTTATAAATGATTAGGATGAATTCCCGCTTGACAAATACACTATTTCCTTTTAGAATTTAAAAACATATCATACCGATATAAATACTAGGATATATATGACATGATTTACAGAGAGGTGGGGTGAGGCAATGACGTTGATTCAGTTGTCTTACATCATTACCATAGCGGAGACAGGCTCCATGAACAGAGCTGCAGAAAAGCTTTTAGTGTCTCAGCCATCGCTGACCAACGCGGTGAAAGAACTGGAAAAAGAGCTGGGAGTCACGCTTTTATACCGGAGCGGGCGCGGCGTGGTTCTGACGAATGACGGAATGGAGTTTCTGCCGTATGCCAGAGATATTTACAGCAAATACCAGGCGCTTTTGGGGAAATACGGGAAAAACGGTACATATAAAAAGAAATTCGGTGTGTCTTCACAACACTATTCTTTTGCGGTGAAAGCTTTTGTAGACATGGCAAAGGAATACGATATGTCACAGTATGAGTTTGCGATCCGGGAGACGATGACCAGAGAAGTGATTCGCGATGTCAGTACAATGAGAAGCGAAATCGGTATTTTATACCTTTCGGATTTTAATCGCAAGGCTATGACCAGACTGATGAAATCGGCCAATCTGGAATTCCATCATCTTGTAGATTGCTGCGCATATGTTTATCTGTGGAAGCATCATCCCCTTGCAATGGAAGAGAGTATCGGGATTGAGCAGCTGGCAGACTATCCCTGCCTGTCTTTTGAGCAGGGGAGTGACAGCACATTTTATCTTGCGGAGGAAGTACTCGTGGCGAATGAATATGCACAGAGTATCAAGGCCAATGATCGGGGAACGATGCTGAATCTGATGGTTGGCCTGAATGGCTATACCTTATGCTCCGGCATTATCTGTGAAGAGTTGAATGGTGACGACTTTGTGGCAGTGCCTTTCAGAGAAAAAGAAGAAGGGGCGGATACGATGGAGATTGGTTTTGTCATGTTAAAAAATATGGTTTTAAGTCCTGTCGGAGAGAAGTACGTCGCAGCAATCAAAAAGTATCTTCGGGATATATAGGGGTGAGCTGTTGCCTTACTATCGATTTGGAGAACGAAAATATGAACTGTCAGGGCGGAAGGGAGAGTGCTATGGGTTTTCTGCCGGATGAGAGAGAATTAAAAAAATATATTTCAGGAGGCAGGTTTGGATTAGAAAAAGAAAGCCTTCGCGTGGATCAACAAGGTTACCTTTCACACACGCCGCACCCTTTCCCTGATGACTGCCGGATTGACCGTGACTTCTGTGAAAACCAGGTGGAACTGATTACCGGGGTGAACGACAGTATTGAAGATGTGTGGGCGGAGCTGGCCGGACTTTATCGGGAAACGGCGGACCGGCTGTTAGAGTTAGAGACAGGCAGGGAGTATCTCTGGCCTTTTTCGAATCCCCCTTATGTTTGCGGAGAGGCGGATATACCGATTGCAAACTTTACCGGGAGGCAGGAGGGCAAAGGCGTCTATCGGGAGTACCTGGCATCGAAGTACGGAAAGAAGAAAATGCTGTACTCCGGAATCCATTATAACTTTTCTTTTCCGGAGGATTTGCTGCGGGCGGATTTCGCCTGGCGCGGGAAGAAAAAAGCTGTAAATGAGACGGAGAAGAATCTTGTATCCAATGATAAACGGGAGAAGACTGATTCACGCGAAGAAAACCGTGCAGCTGGAGAGAAGGACCAGGAATTTCGGGAATACAAGGATCAGATATATCTGGAACTGGGGAAAAAGGCGGTTAAATACAGCTGGCTTATCGTGTATCTGACGGCAGCCAGCCCTGTTCTGGACGGCTCTTATTATCGGGTGGGAGATCTGGATGAGACGGTAGTGAGCCGATATGCTTCCCCGCGCTGCAGTGAGATCGGTTATTGGAACTCTTTTGTACCGGTTCTGGATTTTTCGTCCCTGGATGCTTATGCGGACAGTATCGACGGGTATGTGAAGAACCGGATGATCACGGCATCTACAGAACTCTACTATCCCGTGCGCCTGAAAGCCCGTGGTGAAAATACCACAGACAATCTCAGAAAAAACGGCGTCAGTCACGTGGAACTGCGGATGCTGGACTTAAATCCACTTTGTCCTGTGGGAATCCGGCGACAGGATCTCAGGTTTATCCATCTGCTTCTGGTCTGGCTGATGCTTCAGGAGGACGAGGTGCTTGGAACAATGGAGCAGAACATCGCGATTCGCAATATGAAAGAAGCGGCGCGTTTTTCACCGGATGAAATTCAGATTGAGTTCGGATGGCATCAGAGCCGGCCGGTGAGGGAAGCTGCTGCGGAGGTTCTGGATGCGATGGAAGAAACCCTGCCGGAGTATTTTGTGGGACAGGAGGATATGGTTCGGGAGTGTCTGGCTTTCCAACGGGAAAAAGTGGAGGATTCGTCCAAACGATATGCGGCGCAGGTTCGGGAGCGATTTCAGAAAGGGTATGTGAAGAAAGGCATTCGTCTTGCGGAAGGATATTGTCATGTGTGAATTATTCGGTGTGTGTGCGCGCCAACCGGTTGAATGCCGGGATGATCTGAAAGAATTTTACCGTCACAGCTGCCGGCACCCGAACGGATGGGGGCTGGCGATTCTGGATGGAAACAGTGCGGTTATAGAAAAAGAACCGCTGGAGGCAGATAAAAGCAGTTATCTTCATGAGAGGCTGACGGTCCCTGTGGAGGGAAAGCTGATCCTGGCGCATATCCGTTATGCGACCATCGGAAATGTGGAGTATAAAAACTGTCATCCCTTTTCGGGCGTGGACTGTACCGGGCGGAAGTGGACTCTGATCCACAATGGGACGATTTTTGAGTATGATCCGCTGAACCGTTACGTGGGACGGCAGGTCGGAGATACGGACAGTGAGCGAATTTTTCTCTTCCTTTTGGATGAGGTGAACCGTAGGACGCGGTCGGAGGGGAAACTGGATGCGGAGAAACGTTTTCGGCTTCTGGATGAACTGATCACCGACATGGCGAAGGGAAATAAGCTGAATCTGATCATCAGCGACGGAGAATATATGTATGTGCATACAAATTATGAGAATTCCCTGCATTTCCGGAAACGGAAGGGACAGGTGATTTTTTCCACGGAACCGCTGGGACGGGATGTGTGGGAGCCTGTGCCGATGACCACGCTTCTGGCCTGGCGGAACGGGGAGCTGATTTATACCGGAACGAATCACGGTCAGGTGTTCGAGGATAATGAGGAAAATATGAAATTCCTGTATCAGATTTTCTCAAGCCTGTGAGAGATCCAATCCATTTGCAGTGTTATGCCTTTTTGGTGGGTTATTTATTACATGAATGTAGGTGGCAGACTGATTGTCAATCAGGAATTCGATGTATATGCGAAAATAATATAAATCATTTGTATAGGAAACAGGACAGAAAAGCTGGTTTTCAGAATTTACGGCGGATGGGAGGACATCCATGGTAGACAGAAAGACGGTGCGGGAGCACCTGTATCAGAAATACATAGAACCGACAAAACATGAACGGGAGCATTATATCGGCATTGAACTGGAACTGCCCATTGTGAATCTGGACAGAGAGGCGGTGGATTTTTCTAAAGTCCATCAGGCGGCAAAGGAGTTTGCCGAACATTTTGGGTTCCGCCCGACCGGGTGGGATGACGAGGGACATATGTACGCCGCCGAATGTCCGAAGACTGGGGATATTCTCTCTTTTGACTGTTCTTATAATAATCTGGAACTTTCCATGGGACGGGAAAAGGAGCTTCATACGCTGAATGAACGTTTCCGCAGATATTATCGCTATCTGAATACGCTTTTTAGGCGTTTTCATTATACACTGACAGGCATGGGAATCAACCCGTACCGGATTTATAATCATAATGTCCCTATTGAGAACGGACGATACCGGATGCTTTTTCATCATCTGAGCCTTCGGGACAAATATCAGCAGGAAGAGCCGATGTATTTTCATGAATATCCGGCGTTTGGAACGTTCTGCAGCGCGTCACAGGTGCAGTTGGATGTGAGTTATGACGAGTTGCTGCTGACCATGAATGTGTTTTCCCGTCTGGAACCGCTTACTGTGCTTCTTTTCGGAAATTCCGTCCTTTTGGGGGAGCATGAAGATCTGCTTTGCAGCCGGGATATGCTCTGGGAAAACAGTTCGCAGGGAATCAACCCTCACAACATCGGTATGTTTGACTGTCAGTTTGATACGGTGGATGATTTATTGTCTTACATAGAGTCCACAAGTATTTATTGTGTCGAGCGGGAGGAAAAGTATATTAATTTCCGGCCCGTATGCGTTCGGGATTATTTTCAAAAAGAATCGGTTCGGGGAGAATACTTTGCGGACGGATGTTATCATGAGGTTGATGTGATTCCGCAGATCGAGGATCTGGCCTGGCTGCGGACATTTAAGTTTGAGGATCTGACATTCCGCGGAACGGTAGAGTTTCGGAGCGCGTGCTGCCAGCCGGTTTCTGACAGCATGGCAGTGGCGGCTTTTTACGTGGGGCTTAAGGAAAAATTATCTGAGTTATCCGGCATTCTGGCGAATGATCATGTGATCTATCACCACGGCTATAATCAGATGGAGCTTCGGAAGCTTTTTGTGAAAAGAGATCTACCGGGGTTTGTGGATGTTGACAGCCTTTATCATCTGGTCGGCCGGATCGTGAAGCTGGCAGAGGAGGGGCTGCGGGAGAGAGGGTTTGGTGAGGAATGTTATCTGGAGCCTCTGTATCAACGCGTAAAATCGAGAGAGAATCCGGCAAGGCGGATGCTGCGGGAGCGTGACGCCGGGAGGAGCATAGAGGAGATTATTCTGGAATACCGGGAGCTGTGAGCGCAATTAAGGTACTGTTTTTTGTTGTTGTCTGACTTTCTGTTTTCTGTTATAGTTGAAATAATAAAAACTTTGCTTATATATAGAGTTTTCGAAAACAGGAGGACGGTCGTACGTGAAAAGTTTTAATACAAATGCTATCTGTGGTCCGGCCAGGCATTAAATGGGTGACACATCACAGAAGGTGGAGC
>JAJQCB010000120.1 GCA_021203005.1 Clostridiales bacterium
TGGATGAGCCGGAACTCGAGATGACGCTGGATGAAATGATGCGGACTTCCGATGTGATTATTGACAAGGTTAGCCCGATAGGGCGACAAGGTGAGCCCGACAGGGCGAGAAGGCACCCTGGGGTGGAGGGTGGTCTGGACCATAAGGTGAGCCCGGCGGCAGACAAAAGCAATGAAGTTCAGGAGGATGCCATCTATCTTCCGCCGTTTTATTTTTCGGAAACCGGCTGTGCGAAACGTCTGTTGAAATTACTGGCTTCGGAGCGAAACACAAAGCTCGATGCAGATAAAGTCATGGAACGTGTGGCGAACCATTCAAAGATCACTTATGATGAGGTGCAGCTTGAGGCGATCCGCCAGGCGGTATCTTCCAAAGTGATGGCTCTGACCGGCGGCCCCGGCACCGGAAAGACTACGACCACACTCGGCATTATTTCTGCATACCGGATGGCGGGATGCAGAATCCTCCTGGCGGCGCCGACCGGCCGCGCGGCTAAGCGGATGTCGGAGGCGACCGGGATGGAGGCGAAAACCATCCACCGTTTGTTGGAGTATTCTCCTGCGGACGGTTATCAGAAAAATGAGGAAAATCCTCTCGAGGCGGATGTCCTGATTCTGGATGAGTGTTCCATGATCGATATCATGCTGATGTACAACCTGCTCAAAGCACTGCCGGATTCTATGACGCTGATACTGGTGGGGGATACGGATCAGCTCCCCAGCGTAGGAGCCGGGAATGTCCTGAAGGATATCATTGCATCCGGAAGCGTTCCGGTTGTTCGTCTGACCAGAATTTTCCGTCAGGCACAGGGCAGCCGGATTATTATGAATGCCCACCGGATCAATCACGGTGAGATGCCGGATCTTCGCGGCGGGAAGAATTCCGACTTCTTTTTTGCGTCGGAGGAGACGAACGAAGACACCGCGGCTGCTTTGGTAAAATACTGCACACAGAATCTGCCCCGGTATTATCATGCAGATGCGCTCCGGGATATCCAGGTGCTCACGCCCATGCAGCGGGGAATCTGCGGGGCGGCAAATTTAAACCAGCTTCTGCAGGAAGCTTTGAATCCATCCGGGATTTATCTGCGGCGCGGAGGGACGCAGTACCGGCTCCGCGATAAGGTCATGCAGATCCGGAACGATTATGATAAGGACGTGTTTAACGGTGATATCGGAATCATCGTCCGGGTGGACACGGAGGATGCGGAACTGACGGTGGATTTTGACGGGAGGGAAGTTGTCTATGATGTGACCGAGCTGGATGAGCTTGTGCTTGCCTACGCGACGACAATTCATAAAGCACAGGGTTCCGAATATCCGATTGTTGTGATGCCGTTTACCATGAGCCATTACGTTATGCTGCAGAGGAACCTTCTCTACACCGGCGTCACGCGGGCAAAGAAAATCCTTGTGTTGATCGGCGAGAAGAAAGCGGTTGCCTATGCCGTCCGCAATGAGACGACTACCGCGAGGAATACAAAGCTGGCGGAGCGCCTGCAGGAGATACCTGCAGCCTCGAATCCGAACGGAGGAGTGCCATCGGGAAATGCGAACAACACACGCGGCAAAAGCGGCGTTGTCTACAGGATGTCAGAGCAGGAGAGAGAGCAGCTAAAGGTTGCGGAACCGGGTATCGCATATGGCGACAACCTGTTTGCGCGGCTTGCGCAATCAAAATTCCGCAGCAGTTTTTCCCTTAATTCCAATGACCGGGTCTATGTGAAAGAGAAAGGGATGGATACCATTCGTTCCCATGCACAGGACCTTGTACATAAGAGGCTTGCTCCTGCGGAGATCCTGAATGACGGGAAGCAGACGCCGATGAAAGGACATCCCGTTTTTATCGCACAGCATGCAACAGCGACCTGTTGCCGTGGATGCCTGGAGAAGTGGCATAAGATTCCGAAAGGCTGTGAGCTGACAGAGAAGCAGCAGGAGTATGTTGTGGATGTCCTGATGGGGTGGATTGAGCGGCAGATGAGTGATTCCGGTATGAACAAATAAAGGCTTATTCTATTTAGAATTTATCGGCGATGAGAATACGTTTGGGTGATACACAAAGTGAATTTGCCGAGCGATATCATATCCCATTTCGTACTGTTCAGAATTGGGAACCGGTGTTCGCAAACCTCCTGAATACATGCTCAATCTGTTGGAGCGACGCATCCAATCTGATCTTGTAAATAAAAAGACAGTAACCTTGCCTAAGTATGATTCCCGTAAGGATGACCTCCCAAAGCGTAGCGATTTTGTAGGGGCTATACCATGGCTTCGGACAGTTCAAGAATGTATGGGGGAGCCATTTGTCTTTGCTTTGGATGAGGCATTGATGTGTCAGGGCAATTTTGGCGGAAGGAGCGATGAGTTTATTATATGGGGTTATGGTAGTGATGCTGTTTCCCGTTTTAATGGTATTGTTTTGCTTGGCAATCAGGTCAGTTCTTATAATGTAGTGGAAAAAAATGGCTTACGGTACACTGATTTTAATCGGACAGTTGCGGATGCGCTTGCCAATGAATCCATTTTGGATATGCAGGGTATTACGGAAGCACTTAGCCGATATTATTACAAAAATGGGGACAGCTTTACTGGGATATTTGTTGTTCTTGAGTATCAGGATAGATTTGCGGAACTGGCAGATGCAGCAGTGGATTATTATGCAAATTAGGAGATGTTTATGATCACAGCAGAAGAAAAAGTGATGTATAAAGTAATGAAAGCTATATACGATAGTGGTATCCCTATAGACTTCAAGGGATCAATGGTGCTGAAAGCCT
>JAJQCB010000299.1 GCA_021203005.1 Clostridiales bacterium
GAATACAGACGGAGGTGAGACCTATCGCAGCAACCAGACTGATCCCCCTGCACATCAACAAGGGGAAAACCATCGCTCAGACACTGAATGACCGGACGGACTATGCCAAAAACCCGGAAAAGACAGAGAGGGGGGATTTGGTCACGGCCTACGAGTGCGACCCTTTTACCGTAGATGAGGAATTTATGCTGTCCAAGCGGCAGTATGAACACAGCACCGGGCGGCGGCAAAAGCATGATGTCATCGCCTACCAGATACGCCAATCCTTCAAACCCGGAGAGGTCACAGCGGAGGAGGCCAATCAAATCGGCTATGAGCTGGCGATGCGGTTCACCAAGGGGAAACACGCCTTTATCGTGGCAACCCATACAGACAGGCCACATATACACAATCATATCATTTTCAATTCCACCACGCTGGACGGGAGCCGGAAGTTCAAAAACTTTTTTCTGTCCTATCTGGCCATTCAGAAAATCAGTGACAGGCTTTGTGTCCAACACGGTCTCTCCATCATTGAGCCGAAGCCCTACCGGGAACGGGAGAAGCGGACGGACTACCCGAAGCCCCCATCTTTCAGGGACGGTATCTGCGAAGCTATTGACACCATCCTCCAGCAGAAGCCGGAGGATTTTGATACGTTTCTGCGGATGCTGGAGGAGTACGGCTATGAGGTCAAGCGGGGCAAGAACATTGCCCTGAAAGGGAAAGGCCAGCAGAGATTTATTCGCCTGCGGTCTTTGGGTGAAGGCTACTCAGAAGAAGAAATCCGGGCAGTCATTGCCGGGACGAGAGAGCATCAGCCTAAGAGACGCAGGAAGGAGAAGCAGTTCTCCGCAGCGCCACCGAAGCTCCAGCTTTTAATCGACATCGAGGCCAAAAGAGCGCAGGGCAAAGGCGGCGGCTATGTCCGCTGGGCGAAGTCCTTCAATCTCCAGCAGATGGCCGAGGCCGTCTGCTTCATTAAGGAACATGACATCGGCACCTATGATGAGCTGGTGGAAAAAAACGATGCGGCAACCGTCCGGTTCAACGAGCTTTCCGATTCCATCAAATCAGCGGAGCAACGTCTGGCTGAAATCGCCGCCCTGAAGAAGCATATCATCAATTACTCCCGGACGAAGGAGACCTATGCGGCCTACAGGAAGTCCGGGTACAGCAAAAAGTTTCTGGAGGAACACCGGGAGAAGATCACCCTACACAAAGCGGCAAAGGCGGCGTTCAATCAGCTTGATGGCGCTGGCGGTCAAGGAAAGGGCAAATCTAAAATTCCCACCATCAGGCAGCTCAATCAGGAGTATGCACAGGTTCTGAGTGGCAAGAAAGCGGTCTATGCGGAGTACCGTGAGGCCAGGAAGCAAATGCAGGAACTCCTCATCGCCCGAAAAAATGTCGAGGCGATTTTGGGCGTGGAACGGGAACAGGAGGAACAACACAGGCAACAGGAGCAGCATAATACGGGCAGGTAACAGGAACCCGGCAGGTCGTCACAGGAAAGTGTGGCGACCTGCCGGGTTTTTTGTGTTCTGTGCGCTCACATTTTGGTTATCCTTCGTATTTCTGTTGAATTTGGAAGGCGTTTGTGATAAAATAACTTAACCGCATTTTGGAGATGTATTCATATGGCACGGATTTCAAAAAAGGAAAATAAAAATGTTTACTGGCAGGCACGAGAAGCTATGGGTCTTAGCCGTGAGGCTGCCAGCGAGCTTCTAGAGACGATTCCTCCGGAGCGAATTGAGCGGATAGAAAACGAAAAATTTTCACCGCATCCAGACGAAGTATTACTAATGGCAGAGCGCTATAAGACACCCATGCTCTGCAATTACTACTGTTCACAGCAGTGTCCCATTGGAATGGAGTACGTCCCCGAAATTAAAGTCAAGGATTTATCACAGATTGTTTTGGAAATGCTTGCATCACTGAACTCTATGCAGAAACAGACCAATCGGCTCATTGATATAGCCGCTGATGGTGTGATTGATAACGATGAACTGCGGGATTTCATCCAAATTCAGCAGGAGTTAGAGCGTATATCGATCACTGTTGAAACATTACAACTCTGGGCCGAGCAGATGCTTGCCACCGGCAAAATAAATATGGAACATTACAACGCATTAACTGGAAAGTAAGTCTTACAGCAAGAGGCACCCTGGCTTAACCGCCAGGGTACTTTTTTTGCATTTAGTGCAGAAATAGGAATGTCTACTCTGCACCATATGTCATTTATTCTTCACCCCTCCAGCGTTATCATAAGTGTGTAGACAAATAAAACATCTGAAAGCAGTAAGGGGGAGATTCATATGAGCGTAAAGAAAAGGATTCTGGCGATTCAACTTGCCGAAAAAATCCAACGGAATCCTGAGTATGCAAAGAAAATTGGTGTAAGCGTTGAAATCAAGCAAAAACAAATCCAAGATGAGAAACCGGTAAGGTAAAATACTAACACACAAATAAGAACCTCTACGGAATTAGAAGCCCAGTTGCATAATATGGAGACCCACTGAAACCATAATTTAGTGGGTCTCCACTCCATGGATGTTTCAACTGCGCCATGATTGAACACGGCGAGGGGATATGTACAGAAGGAGGGGTATCGATGGATCAATACACGCAGTTGCTAACCAGGATGTCGGATGTTCTGACTCCTGATGATGATCAATATGAAGAGAAGCTGCTGGAAATTGCCGCTGTTTTCAGGAGCTTTAGTCAGGCATTGACTTCTTTCCTGTGCGCCAACGGCTTTCACGGCAATGCAGATCATATTGACGAGAAGG
>JAJQCB010000135.1 GCA_021203005.1 Clostridiales bacterium
CATGCACTTTAACTCCATGTACATCGATGAAGACGACAATCTGCTGATTTCCTGCCGGAACATCAACTCCATCCTCAAGCTCAGCCGGGAACCCGGAGAGCTCGTCTGGATCCTCGGCGGCACGGAAGACGAATTCGGACTGACAGACGACCAGCTGTTCTCCAAGCAGCATTCCATCATCGTCACGGCGGACGGAAGCTATATGCTCTTCAACAACGCCAATGATGAGGTGTCGGCAGGATCCACCGAGTCCTCTTCCATCATTCGTCTCAAAGTGGACGAAAGCACCATGGAAGTCACCGAATACACCGAATATGAGACGGACTTCTATTCCAACTACATGGGCTCGATCCGTGAGCTGGATTCCGAAGAAGGCATCTACCTGTGGGCTGTCGGCGGCAACTATTCCGGGGAAATTCCGGAGTATTCCCTGGTCGAATACAGCGAGACCGACGGCATCCTCTTCACCTTCCGCTTTGATGAGGGGAACCGCAAGCTGTACTGCGCCAATAAGTGTGAGTGACCCGGCGCTTTCCTGAACGAGGAAAAATCATTCTCAGAACAACGAAAAGGAACGGAAGAAAATCTCCGTTCCTTTTGTGTTGTTACTTTGTCTGCTCCGGAAACAGTGGTTCAATATCCCCTGCTATAGAAATAAAGACGGCCTCTTCCCTGCGCAGCAGTGATGCAGGCTTTTCCCTGTCGATCAGATCGCAGTCCAGCCGCCGTCCACAGACAGAAGCTGGCCGGTCGTGTAGGTAGAAGCATCCGAGCAGAAATACAGAACCGCACCATCAAGCTCGCCGTCGCGTCCGGCCCGGCCCATCGGACAGCGCATCTCAATGACCTTCTTAAATCCGCCGTCATCAATGACATCCCCGGTCATTTCCGAAGGGAAGTAGGCGGGTCCGATGGCGTTCACCGTGATGCCGTATTTCGCCCACTCCACAGCAAGCTGCTTCGTCATCATCTCGATGCCGCCCTTTGTGGTCGCGTAGGCAGACAGGGGAAGCTCACACATGCCGACGGTGGAATGAATGGAGCCGGTCATAAGGATTTTTCCATAACCGCGCTGAATCATGCCGCCCGCCACTTCTCTCGAGAAATAATAGGGCGCAAAAAGATTGACCCGCATCATGGTTTCCCAGATCTCATCCGACTGATTCTCCGCTTTGTCAAACAGACCCAGTCCGGCGTTATTGCATAGAATATCGATCTTGCCAAAATATTCCTCTGTATCCTTTACCGTCTGACGAATCTGATCCACATCTGAGACATCGCAGACATGAATATAGCAGCGGACGCCCAGCGCTTCAATCTCTTTCTGAACCTCCTTCAGTTTGCTTTCCCGGCGGGCACAAATCGCGACATCCGCCCCGTTCCCGGCCAGAACCTTTGCCATCTGCACACCCAGACCCGAAGAAGCACCGGTTACCAGAGCCACTTTCCCGGTTAAGTCAAAAAGATTTGTCATGGTATATCCTCCTTGGATAAAATAATATGAAAGAATTATAGCACAGACAGGTAAAAATTGTACCTGCGTATCTTATCATATTTTCATGTTGTTTCACTCCAGCAGCCGTATCCTCCTGCGTCAGCATGAAATGGTTTCTGTGCTTTGGAGCAGAGGTTTGCCTGTACCTTTGTTCCCTGTGTTACGCCGCAGCCATCGTACACACCTTTGCAATACGCTTTGCCAGAGCAAGAATCGTCCAGATCGGGGGATTGCCCATCGAGTGCGGCAGAAGTGTGGCGTCGGCAATATACAGATTCTCAGGCAAACGACGACTGTGAAAGCTCTCAGCTTCCTCAGATGTCAGCGGCAGCATTCCGCCAGGATGTCCTGCATTGAGGGTCCCGAGGAACATATCCTTTTCGGCAATGCCCATTTTTTCCAGAATCACCTTACAGTCAGACACCCCTGCTTTCAGGCGTGCCTGGTCTGCCAGGGTCAGTTCCTTTTCTGGCTTCCGGCTGTGGCTGGCACCAAAACCGGAATCCGAAAGCTTGATCATGATGCTGAGTATGTCTTTGGATGGCAGACGCCAGGACTTATTGAAGAAAAAGCTGAGATAGTCCATGTAGGGAGAAAGCATATAACCATCTCTCTGCATGAGAAAAGGCATGGGGATATGATGATTCTGTCCTGCTCCCGGATACGGTGCAGCCACACAGAGAACAGGATCGACAAAAAGCGTTGCCTCGCAGTTTATCCCGGAGCATTCCAGAATGACCGGCGTTCCCAGTCCTCCGGCAGCCAGAATAACCAGGTCCGCACTGTAAGTCGTTTGCTTTCCGCCTTCTCTGGCATAGACGGTATGTACTGTATGATCGCTGCGGTCAATGCCAAGCTTTGTCACATGGCAGTTGGTTCTCAGCACAGCGCCTTTTTCGATGCTCTCAGCCAATAGCCTGCGGCTGTCCCATTTGGCTCCGGTGCGGCAGCCCAGCACACAGCGTCCGCACTGGACGCAGCGTTCAAAGTCCACCAGCTTGCCTGTAGGCGTTGGCCTGAATCCCAGCTGCACACAGGCATCAAAGAGCGCCCTCGTCTGAGATGACCAGTATTGCATGTGGTCCGTGGACAGAGGAATCTCCCGGGCCAGTTCGTCAAATTCATCATTCAGGTCAATCCCCAGTTCAATGAGGTCTTTGTCGTAACGCAATGCGCTGCCGGTGGCAAGGGTCGTAGTGCCGCCGGTGCATTTGCCATGCACCAATATCATGTCCGAGGGGGTCTTTGCACCCGCATGGCCGGAAAC
>JAJQCB010000055.1 GCA_021203005.1 Clostridiales bacterium
GTTTTCCTCATAGATGGCATCCTGTGAAAAGTATGGCACGGAATACTCATACGCAGCCTGAGATGCTTCGCTGGCGATGCTATTCCGGTAATATGCGTTATTATAGTCATAACTGTCGGCAGCGGATGTAAGAATCGTACAGGGGCCGGTATAAACATGGTTGTTCTCTTCATCGCTGATATCAAAACCAATTTCAAGATCTGCAATTTCAGAAATCCCGTAGGCCATCAGCGAATCGTATCCGATGGAGATGGTGTCGGTGGCTTTCTTCCCGGCAGTAACATCGCAATTCAGATAACCATCCGGGAGCATATATCCGTTGACGGAATTACAGCTATAGCCGATGGAGTTGGCAATAAAGGACAGATCCCTGTCAGAGTTGTTCTCAATGACCAGGGTAAGCTCCGCAGAGTAATTTCCGTAGGTCAGTTCTGTGGCGGTGACTTTGACATCGGACTCATCCACAAGAACCGTTTCCTCGATGTTGGCTTCTTTGTTAAATGCAAGAGCGTCAGACGTGCTTTGGGTTTCGTCGTCTGGTTCGGTCTCAGTAGTCTCATCGTCGGCAACAGATTGGAACTCTGCGACTGAGGGATTATCAGAGGTATCACGGATGCTTTCCCCCTGATTCCCACAGGCTGTAAGGGATGCTGTCAGCAGCAATGTCAACAGAATGGATCTAAATTTTTTCATCTTGGTTTCCTCCTTGTTTGTACTTGTGGATGGTATCGTTGATATTACTGCGACAGTTTACCATGAGCATTTTTGATTTCTGGATTTGTGAATACATAAAAAACGACACCCGCCGAAGCGGATGTCGCTGCCATATAATTAGAGTATATTTAGGGCGTCAACAGCCTTCCCTTAGAAATTACTTGATTTGATGGGTCCTTTTCCCCAGAGAAAGCCAGATCTCGCAATAGCGCTGGAACTTTTATATGTACGCCGACGGACTGGTATTTGCGGTTCCCTGCATCAATCTCTGCAATGATTTGCCGGCACAGGTCATATTGGTCCCACTCATAGCAGACATCCAGAAGACATCGATACAATTCCATTTTTTTGCGGATATACGGTATGACAGAGTCATTCTGCTCACAGGATTGAATCCCATCCGACAGAAGTCTGGCTGAGAGTGAATATTGCTGCCAAATGAGCATCATATCTGCACGGGGAATGATCATGTTGTCAATTTCGTCAAGATCTGTATGTGTGATCGCCCGGGAGATTTCACTGGCCTTCTGGATATAGTTCAGTGTATTCTTCAGGGAAGGCTCGACCAGAGTTGCATACCACGCCCGGACCATATAAAAAATACAGCGCTCTTCCGTAAGCGATTGTGTTTCCGCAAATACGATTTTTTCAGCTTCCGCTATAAGCTTATTAATCTGCTTTTTTCGTTCCGGTTCGCTGCGGATCAGAATGGTTGCCTTCGCCAGAATATTCTTTGCCAGCAGAGGTTTGCTGTCGGGAGCGTGCGATTTTCTTGCATAATGGATGGCTTTATCTATGGCTTCCATCATTTCCTCCATCAGATGTTTCTCGTCCGGCCGAACAGCATCATATGCGCCATTCAGAACATAGTCGTAAAAATTGGAAAGAAGATCATAGTACAGGGCCCAAACATAATTGTTCCCGAACTTCTTCGCGGCCTGTTCTGCTTCTTTCAGTGCGGCAGAGGCTGCGCCAAATTCTTTTCGTTCCTGATAAACAGAAAGGATGCAGTCATAGAGCTTCATGATGGCAATACCATGCAGATCACGGGAATTGTGAAGCAGTTCGTTGGCCCGTTCTAAAATGAAATCCTCACGGTAACGGGGCATCCGGATTACTGTTCTATATAAAAGCTCCGGATAAATCTTTTTTCCTGAAAGAAGCGGCTCACGTCTGCAGCTTTCCAGAATTCCCTCAGCCAGCTGCAGCGGAAAGGAAACCTGCAGATGATTCGAAAGCTGCTGCCTGGAAATCTCTCTGTTCACAGGCAGCTCTGCCGACTTAACTTCTGGATATTCTTCTGTTTTGAGCTTACAGCAGAGGTATTTCATCAGTCTGACCGCGTAGGATATTGCGTTAGCGGACCAATCCCAATAATGCACTGTCTCGCGGATGACAGGATGCAGGGAAATGATCTTCTCACTCAGGATGATCCACCCATCACGGATCAGGGTATTGGCATCGTCCATGGATTTGATCGAGAGCACTTTATGAAGCAAACGTATATTTATGCCGGAACTGTTCACTAAAGACATCACTTTCAGCAGGTCTTTCATCTGCGCGGACAGATGATCTGCTTCAAAAAGCGCTGTGATAATCGTCCGCAGAGTTTCCGTACAGGTGTCAGTATCTTTGCAGAAGATTATTTTCTCGGGCGCCATGGCTGCGAAACCATGTCTATCCGCCAGCTCGGAGGCTTCTTTTATGCTCAGATAACTGCTGGCGATCTGCTTCGCGATCAATTCCAGCACCAGGGTATGCCGGTCGATTTGATGGATGATGTTATCCAGATAAGGATAATCTGCAGGTTGTAATGGAGTACCAAGATTATGCTCGAACAGACTGTACAGGTCGGCCTGTTTGGTCAGTGCATCAACGGAAAGAATCGGATATACGTTTTCGGCGGGCTGCTTCCTGCTGATCAGGATCACCTTCCATCCGACGGCGAGCATATCTGAAAGTTCCCGGCTGATCTCGCTGGAATAGTTATCAATCACCAGAACAGATGTAGAAACGTTGACTATTTCCTGAAA
>JAJQCB010000002.1 GCA_021203005.1 Clostridiales bacterium
TAACTACGCGGTTTTCAGCGGCTCCCGCTGTTATGCCGTGAATAATTCAGGTTAAGAGAAAGAATGCAGGATATACAGCAATAAAGAATAAAAACTTTTCGCAATAAAATTAATATTATTTCCATTGCTGCAGGATATAGAAAAATAGTTTACAAGCAAATTTGTTTGTGTTATAGTATTCCAATGTGAGCAATTAGCCCGTACTCAGTGTCTGGACTCTCCGACCTGACACTTAGTAGCTCAAAAAAACCGGGCGATATTAAAATAAAGGAGGAAATCACCATGATTTCAAAGGAAAAGAAAGCAGCCATCATCGAGGAGTATGGCAGAAAGCCGGGCGACACAGGTTCACCGGAGGTACAGATCGCAATTTTGACAGCAAGAATCAAAGAACTCACCGAGCATCTGAAAGTACATCCGAAGGATAAGCATTCCAGACGCGGCATGTACAAGATGGTCGGCCAGAGAAGAGGTCTCCTTGACTATCTGAAGAAGAACGATCTCGAAGGATATCGTGAGCTGATCGCTAAGTTAGGTATCAGAAGATAGTACGAGGAGAAAAGTATGAAGAAGACATTTTCAATGGAACTGGGCGGCAGGACGCTGAGTGTTGACACCGGACGTGTCGCGGCCCAGGCAAACGGAGCGGTGCTGATGCACTACGGCGATACCGTTGTGCTTTCCACTGCGACGGCGTCAGATAAGCCCCGGGAGGGGATTGATTTCTTCCCCCTGAGCGTAGATTTTGAGGAAAAGATGTATGCCGCGGGCAAGATTCCGGGTGGTTTTAATAAGAGAGAGGGAAAGCCCTCAGAGAATGCAGTTCTGACTGCCAGAGTGATTGACCGCCCGATGCGTCCGCTGTTTCCGAAGGATTATCGCAATGACGTCACCTTAAACAATCTGGTTTTAAGCGTAGATCCTGCGTGCAGACCGGAGATTCTGGCGATGTTCGGTTCCGCGATTGCCACCTGCATCTCCGATATCCCGTTTGCCGGACCCTGCGCGACTACGCAGATCGGCATGAAGGACGGCGAGTTTATTGTGAACCCTTCCCAGAAGGACTGGGATGAGGGAGATCTCCAACTCACCGTTGCATCGACGATGGAAAAGGTTATCATGATCGAGGCGGGCGCCAATGAGATCAAGGAAGACAAGATGATCGAGGCCATCTATATGGCACATGAGATCAACCTTCAGATCAACGCGTTTATCAACGAGATCGTAGCTGAGGTCGGCAAGGAGAAGCACACCTATACAAGCTGTGCGATCCCGGATGAGATGTTTGCCGCGATCAAAGAGATTGTTCCTCCGGAAGCGATGGAGGAAGCGGTCTTCACCGATGAAAAGCAGAAGCGTGAGGAGAATATCCGCGAGATCACCGCGAAGCTGGAGGAAGCATTTGCTGATAACGAGGAGTGGCTTGAGGTGCTGGGCGAGGCAGTCTACCAGTATCAGAAAAAGACAGTCCGCAAGATGATCTTAAGAGATCACAAGCGCCCGGACGGAAGAGCAATCAATCAGATTCGTCCGCTGGCGGCGGAGGTTGACCTGATTCCCCGTGTCCACGGTTCCGCTATGTTTACCCGCGGTCAGACACAGATTTGCACGATCACGACGCTTGCGCCGTTATCCGAGATGCAGAGAGTGGACGGTCTGGATGAGAATATCACCAATAAGCGTTACATGCACCACTACAATTTCCCGTCCTACTCTGTGGGTGAGACAAAGCCCTCCAGAGGACCGGGACGCCGTGAGATCGGTCACGGTGCACTGGCAGAGAAGGCTCTGGTGCCGGTGCTCCCGAGCGAGGAGGAGTTCCCCTACGCAATCCGCACCGTATCCGAGACCTTTGAGTCCAACGGTTCCACTTCCCAGGCAAGTATCTGTGCATCCACCATGTCGCTGATGGCGGCGGGTGTGCCGATCAAAAAGCCTGTGGCAGGCATCTCCTGCGGACTGGTGACCGGCGAGACCGATGACGATTACATCGTTCTTACGGATATCCAGGGACTGGAAGACTTCTTTGGCGACATGGACTTCAAGGTTGCCGGAACACGTGACGGCATCACCGCCATCCAGATGGATATCAAGATCCACGGTCTGACCAGACCGATCGTGGAGGAGGCAATCGCCAGAACGAGAGAGGCGCGGATGTATATTCTTGACGAGGTTATGGCAAAAGCTATCGCTGAGCCCCGTCCGACCGTCGGCGAGTATGCGCCGAAGATCATCTCCATGCAGATCGATCCTCAGAAGATCGGCGACGTGGTCGGACAGAGAGGCAAGACCATCAATGCCATCATCGAGGAGACCGGTGTGAAGATCGACATCAATGACGACGGCAACGTATCCATCTGCGGCACTGACGCAGAGATGATGGAAAAAGCCCGTCATTATGTGGAGATCATTGTCACGGACTTCGAGGCCGGACAGGTATTCACCGGCAAAGTAGTCAGCATCAAAGAATTTGGCGCTTTCATTGAGTTCGCGCCCGGAAAAGAGGGAATGGTTCATATTTCCAAGATTTCCAAGCAGCGCATCAACCGCGTGGAGGATGTTCTGACACTGGGCGATAAGGTTACAGTCGTCTGCCTTGGCAAAGACAGAATGGGACGGATTAGCTTCAGTATGAAGGACGTCAAGGGGTCAGACCCCAGGAAAAAAGCATAAAAAGTATAAAAACTTTATAAACATAAAAACTCCCTGGCGATGTGATCAGGGAGTTTTTTTCTGAATATCTCCATTATTACGAATTTTCTTATTTTTTCCATAAAAATCAATCGACTGATAAACAGGGAAAATGCGCAGCTTGCCTATGTAAAACCATCTGATGGTCTGCTGCCTGTTTTCAATCTGCCCTTGACAAGGGTGAACAACTCAGAATAAATTTTTAGAAAATGAGGAGTCTAAACAGTAATCTGTAGAGGCTGTCAGATATCTGGCTTGCATTTAAAAACCTGATTTTGATGCCCGGCAAAGCACCTGCCATAAAACATGGATTGGGGGCTTTTTATTTTTTTTCATAGAAAGAAGGAGGTAAGCATGGCGAAAATCTATGGTTATGTGAGAGTTTCCACGAAAGAACAGAATGAGGATCGGCAGATGATTGCGCTGCAGGAATTATCTGTCCCGGAAAAGAATATTTACATGGATAAGCAATCGGGAAAGGACTTCGAACGCCCCATGTATAAAAAACTGCTGCGCAGGCTGAGGGAGGATGATCTGCTCTACATTAAAAGCATTGATCGTCTGGGCCGCAATTATGAAGAAATTTTGGAACAATGGCGTATTCTGACAAAAGAAAAGAAAGCAGATATTGTTGTGATTGATATGCCGCTTTTGGATACGCGTCGGGGCGGAGATCTGATGGGAACCTTTCTCTCGGATATCGTACTGCAGGTGTTGTCGTTTGTCGCGGAAAATGAACGGTCAAATATACGGCAGCGCCAGGCGGAAGGAATTGCTGCAGCAAAAACGCGCGGCGTAAGGTTTGGCAGGCCGCCGGCTCCTCTGCCGGAAAACTTTTATCCGGCGTACCGACGCTGGAAAAGCGGGGAGATTACCGGAACAGCGGCAGCGAAAGAGTGCAATATGCCTTTGTCGACATTTCGATATCGCGCAGAGAGTTATGAAAATACCGGGTCAGTATAAAAATGGGCTGATTTGCAGGAATGTGTACTTTCCTGTAAGTCTGCCCATTAATTACTTAAACATAGAAATTATATCACAAGTTGCCGCTTTTGGCTATAGAATCGAAAAAAATATTATGCATTTTTATGCTGATTACAGGCAGATTCTATGCAAATTTGTTTTTCCAAAAAGTACACATTCTTGAAATTATCTCCAGTTTTAAAGGGATAAATTTATATGAGAATGTGGTGTAAGCCGGACAGAAAAGAGGCGGAAATAAATGCCGGCGGCGAAAAACAGGGTCGGACCGGGAAGCCGTTTTGGAATGCTGACGGTTGCGTGCGATTCGGGACAAAGGAAAAACGGATATATCATATGGAAATGTACGTGTGATTGCGGAAAAGAGCTATTGGTGGATAAGCGGACTCTGGAGCGGGGAACTGTCCGTGACTGCGGCTGCGTCACAAAGGTAAAACCACGGCAGCGGGATATCACCGGCATGAGATTCGGAATGCTCACGGCGGTTTACAGTACAGACAGGCGTGCCGGCGATGGGGATTATATCTGGCATTGCGTCTGTGATTGCGGCGGCGAAGTGGACGCACCGCTTCACCAGCTCCAGGCCGGTTACCGGAAGAGTTGCGGCTGCCTCTCACATCCTCCACTTAAGGATTTCGTGGGTAAGCGCTTCGGACGCCTGACGGTTGAAAGCTACGCGGGAAAAGAGAAAGGGATCCATCAGTGGAAATGCCGCTGCGATTGCGGGAATGAGACCGTCGTCGGCCAGACGCATCTGCAGATGGGAACAACCAGAAGCTGCGGCTGCCTGAAATCAGAAACACTCAGGGAAAATCTGAAAATGTTCAGAGGTACTTCCGTGACATTGCTGGAAAGAAATCTTTCTCATTTGCGGGCAAACAACACCAGCGGATGTACCGGGGTATATCAGGATAAAAATTCCGGTCGATGGGTCGCGAAAATCGGGTTTCAGGGAAAGATATATTTTCTTGGCGCATTCAGGATTAATTAAAACGAGGAGGATATGTATGTTGCGTAAGTTGTTTTCAAAGAAACACAAAAGATTAAAAAGCGTTTTGTGTATTGCACTTTGTCTGACATTGTTTGGGAGTCTTGTCACTGCCACAAATGCCGGAGCAACAGAGAGTGCAACAGGGCAAGTTGCCGTGGAGTCCGTTGAAGAAGCATTGACGGAGGAGGCGGTTGTTGATGATATATCAGCGGAAAGTACATCAGATGAGGATTCATCGGAGATTCAGGGAACTGTTATGACTGATGAAACAGAGGATGCTTCTGATGAAGTGGCAGATGCGGCGGAGTCAGATGTTGCAGAAATAAATGAAGAAACGGTTTCGGAAACAGAAACCGAAACAGATGCAGCGGAAGAAACTGTTGCGGAGGCAGAAAAGGAAAGTGAAACCGCTGCGGAAGCAGAAGCGGAAAGTGAAGATTTGCAAGAGGAAATCCTTACTGTTAGTGCTGCGCGTGTAGAGGAGGAAGAGGAAACTGTTGAAACGCTGGATGCAGATGAGACGGTGGTTGCTATTTATTTAAATGGTGAGTCTGGTGATGATAGTAATGCTGGAACATCGGCTGATGCAGCAGTAAAGACATTTAAAATAGCAAAATCTTTTGCTGAGAAAAATGGGCTGTCCACAATTTATATAACAGGAACAGTTACAATTTCTGAAGGAAGTGAATCGCGGGACGGTGGTGGCACTTTGAGTCTCGTTCGAGACAGCAGTTTGAAGAATAGTGCCCTGGTAGAATTGACTGGCGGAAGTTTAACGCTGTCGAATATTACAGTTGACGGCAATGAGATTTCTTCCACTGCGGCATTGATCCGGGTGAATGGTTCTTCAAGTGTTCTTACTATACAGAGCGGAACAGTGATACAGAATAACAGGAATACGTCAACAAGCCTTGCCGCTACAGTTGCAAATAATGCAGCTATCTGCGTTGTCAATGGAAAACTGGTTATGACAGGCGGAGAAATTAAAAATAATATTGGAAATTCCTGGGGCGGCGGAATTGCTTTAACAGCAAATGGTTCTTCGGTGAGTGCTGAAATGGAACTGACAGGAGGTACAATCTCAGGAAATTCTGCAACGTGTGGTGGCGGCATTTATATGTATGGAAATGCAACACTTGTTATGAGTGGCGGAACTGTCACGGGGAATTATGCTTCGAGTTATGGCGGCGGCATTTATGTTGGTTGTGGCGGTGTAGCGACTATATCAGCCGGTTATATTACAAATAATAAATGTACTGGATCATCCTGGGGCGGTGGTGGAATTTATGTTAACAGCGCGCAGAGCAGTTACGCTGCCGGAAAACTGTATCTGTATAATGCGGAGATCGCCTACAATAAGATAACAGGAGAAACAGCTGAGGAAGATGGCTACAGCAGTGCGATTTCCAGTTGTCAGACAGGTAGTGTAGAGGTAAATGTTACAGATGGATCGGTCATTCATGACAATGATACGGCACATACCATACAGGTTTATCAGGATAGTACTTCATCGAGTTTTATTCTGTCACCGATAATGTTAGGCGGAGGCGCATATAATTGGAAAGACTTTTACGGGAATGCGATATCAACGGATGCGCTTACTTATACAAATGCCGGATGGATTTACGCTGATACTTCGGTCTCTGTGTCTGATGGAAATGTGACCGGATTGAGCCGTGTAAAAACTTATGTTTTAAATAATGAATCGGTTTTGCTGGGAGCGGCTATCGGTACCAATGGCGAAGTTTATATCGGAAAAAGTGATGGTAATGTGACTATTAATATAGAGAAACAGTGGAAAGAGATTTCCGCTGAAAATCAAAAAGAGGTCACAATAGATATTTATGCAACAGACGGTTCCGGAACAACTGAATGCATCGGTTCTGTGACTCTTTCAAACGATAATGAGTGGAAAACAACGATTACAAACCTTCCAAAGTATGATACGGATGGGCTGGAATATACTTATTCAGTACAGGAGGAGTCCGGTAATTCATGGTTTAAGAACGTGACTGGTGGAAAAACTACAGCAAGTGGTGAGGGAACATATGGCTCTGATGAGGATAAAACAGCAGAATACGATTTTGTAGTAACCAATACTGCCGGTGCTCAGCTCACCCTGGAGCAATCAGTGGTTGGAACTACAACGGATGAGGATTTTGTGTTTGAGCTTACCTTTTACTATGAGGGAGAGCCTTATAGCGGTACATTGGAAATTGTAAATACGGATGGAAGCAGATCTACACTTGATGTTGAAGATGGAGTTGCAGAGCTGAATTTGTCTGATGGTGAGAGCATTACATTGATTTTGGCGGTTGGTATGAAATATACCGTGACAGAGACAAACAGCAGGAATGCCCTAGATGTTACTTATTGTATCAATGAAGAGAATGCATTGGCTGGAAATACTGTAAGTGCCACTATTGCGGATGACACGATATTGGGATTTATTAACAACTATGAAACTGTAAGTGTCTCTGTGAATAAGACCTGGGACGATGCAGATGATCAGGATGGCATCCGCCCGGAGAGCATCACGGTGCGGCTGTATGCAGACGGTGTTGAGACAGATAGTGCTGAAATTACAGAAGCAGACGGGTGGACTTATACATTCATTGATTTGCAGAAATATTCCAATGGAGTAGAGATTGAATACACGATTTCTGAGGATGCGGTGGATGAATATACTTCCGTGATTACCGGCGACGCGTCGAATGGATATGTAATCACGAACAGTTATACGCCGGAGGAGATTGTCCCGGATACTCCGGACGAACCGGACTCCTCAGTTGATACGACGACAGAAACCACGACGGATGTGAAGACTGAAACTACAACAGACGAAATAGCCGAAACAACAACAGATACAACCACTGAGTCTGCATCAGCGAATGCAAAGACCGGCGATACGAATACAGTATATTTCTGGATTTTGATTATTGCGGCGGCAGCCTGTGTTGTGGTACTTACCGTATCAAGGAAGAGAAAAAACAGCTAATGCTGATTCGCATCGGTTTTTCGATAACTAAGATATTATACTTGGGGCTGTGAAATAATAGTCCTGGCAGAAGGAGGTCATCGATTCGAACCATCGAATTCGATGAACCTCCTTTTTCCCTTTAAATTAGCGTACAATGCCCCTCCAAAACAGCTCTCACTTGATTATACAACTGCTGAGTCCATTTCTTTATGCAGCATATTGCACAAGCAGGTGAGCTTTTATTTTGTGAGAATTTTTTCTCCCATTTGATTGCAGCCGGAGTGATTATATGATATCCTTTTCAGAGCAGGTCGTGGCAGTCTTTATTCTTAACATTCAGCTGTCTGATTTGGGCGTCGTATCGGCGCACCGTCTGATTTTTCATGACGTGGTCATCGTCAAAAATCAGTCTTTACACATCATACAATTTTTTTTATAATGGAGGAAGAATGGAACACAGGAAAAAATTACACCAGAGTTGAAAGAGTTGCTTTACCTCATCGAGCACACAAACGACCATGGGAAGCGTTATCAGAGTGAAAGGGTAAGAAAACTTAAGGAAAGCGTCCGAACGATTCAGAATAGTGAGGAAGTGGGGGTGCGCTACATGCAGGCATGGGAAGAGAGACTGATGTATGAACGGGAAGCACGGGAAGCAGGCCGAGAGAAAGGCCGAGAGGAAGGTCGAGAGGAAGGTCGTGAGGAGGGCCAGGGGAGAATTAACTTATTGATCCTGAAGTTATCAGAACTTGGACGAATGAATGATATCACCCGGGCGGCAAAGGACAGATCCTATCAGGAGGAACTGCTTCGGGAGTTCGGATTGTAGACTTGTAGGATTGACTTTTTGTGCAATGAGGGATAAACTGTGTAATCAGCAGAGTCATCACGGGCAGAATATGATTTTGCCCGGCATCATTATTTATAGAAAGAAGGGATTTCGATGACAAAAATTGACATCATTTCCGGTTTCCTCGGAGCAGGAAAAACGACATTGATTAAAAAAATGCTGGAAGAGGTTTTCAAGGATGAACAGGTTGTCCTGGTGGAAAACGAGTACGGCGAGGTGGGAATTGACGGCGGATTTTTAAAAGACGCCGGCATAGAAATCCGGGAATTAAACTCCGGATGTATCTGCTGCACTCTGGTTGGTGATTTCAGCAGGAGTTTGAGCGAGGTGATCGACACCTATCATCCGGATCGCATTCTCATTGAGCCTTCGGGTGTCGGAAAGCTTTCGGATGTTATGTCTTCTGTAAAGAAGATGGAGGAAACCTATCCGGAAGTAAAGCTGAACGCGCTGGTGACAGTGGCGAACGCGCAGAAAGCGGCAAAGCAGATGCGGGCATTCGGCGAGTTCTTTAACAATCAGATTGAAAATGCGACTACGATTGTCCTGAGCCGCACGCAGAATACGAAGCCGGAACAGTTAGATCTTTGTGTAAAGATGATTCAGGAGCTGAATCCCAAAGCGGCTGTGATTACAACGCCCTGGGAGGAGATCAGCGGAGAGCAGATTTTGAAAGTGATTGAGGGCCAGAAATCCTTTATGGAGGAGATGATGGCGGAGTTCGAGGCGGCACATGAGCATGACCATGAGCACGAGCATCACCATCATGATCATGGCCACGAGGAGCATGGGCATCACCATCACGATCATGACCACGAGGAACATGAGCACCATCATCACGATCACGACCATGAGCATCACCACCACCATGGAGACGGGGAAGAATGCTGCTGCCACGATCATGATCACCATGCGGATGAGGTGTTTACCAGCTGGGGTAAGGAGACGCCGCACAAATTTACCAGGAAGACAATAGAAGATATTCTGAAGAAGTTCTGTGATACAGAGGATTACGGCACAATACTCCGCGCAAAGGGTATGGTTCCGGCGGAGGATGGTTCCTGGATTTACTTTGATATGGTTCCGGGTGAATATGAGCTGCGTGCGGGCGAGCCGGATTATACAGGCCGTCTCTGTGTGATCGGTACGGATCTGGATGAGGATAAGCTCGAAACATTGTTCGGGCTGTAGAAAACGGACGCGGACGGTGAGCATTTTGAAATAAAATGTTTATTGCTTCTGTTGAAGTTTTATTTTGTTCATATTGACACAATGTAAATGGATGGGCGCAGGAAACACTTCGTAAGGGAACTTTTGATGTTCCCGTCGAAGCTGTTTCCTGCGCCCATCCCCCAAAACTGTAAAGGGGAACATATAGCAATGGACATACCGGTATATTTGTTTACGGGATTTATGGATAGCGGGAAAACCTCTCTGGTCACGCAGACTCTGCTGGAGAATGATTTTGGCGTGGGAGCCCGAACGCTGATCATTGCCTGTGAGGACGGCGACGAGGAGTACGACGAAGAAAAGCTGGCGCAAAAGAAAGCTACCGTGATCGGCGTGGATTCCGAGGAAGAGTTTAACGCGGCGTTCCTGCGGGACTGCGATATGGCCATGAAGCCGGATCAGGTTTTCATCGAATATAACGGGACCTGGGAGGCGGCAAAGATTCTGGAAATGCCGCTGCCGGCTGACTGGCAGATCGTGCAGGTGCTGACGACGATAGATGCTTCTACTTACGAAATGTATCTGAATAACATGCGTGCCATGATGATGGAGCAGGTGTTTGCTTCGGACGTGGTCATTTTCAACCGCTGCACGGATGAGACGCCGAAAGGAAAGTTCCGCAGAACGGTCAAGGCATATAACCGTAAGGCGCAGATCGTGTATGAGCGGGAGGATGGCTCGATTGATCAGAATGACATGGAAGAACTTCCGTATGATATGAATCAGGATGTCATTGAGATCACGGATGCGGATTACGGCATCTTTTATCTGGATGTACAGGAAAATCCGAAAAACTATGAGGGCAAGACGATACGGTTTCTGGCACTGGTCTACCGGCCGGAGAAATTCGGCAAAAAACCGATCATGATACCGGGGCGGTTTGCCATGACCTGCTGTGTGGAGGACATCCAGTTTATCGGATTGAAGTGCAAATATGAGAAAGCATCGGGGATCCCGCACAAATCCTGGATCAACCTGACAGCGGAGATTCACAACGAGTTCGCGAAAGAATATCGCGGAAAAGGACCGGTTCTCTACGCGAAAAAAGTGGAACAGACTACCGCGCCGGACGAAGAACTCGTGTACTTTACCTGATATGGTAAACCATGATACACCCGGCACAGGATGAAAATGCCGGCAGATATATGTTCGGGTAACTTTGTATGTTGCCCGAACATATATCTGCCGGCATTTTTCATCCGTCAGAAAATATAACACAAATAATTTTACTTCGCCGGAGGCAGAAGGATTACCAGCATCTGTGCGGTAGTCGGTCCGATGTTCTTCACGCACTTGCCATAGTTGGAAGCGATGTGAACGCTGTCGCCTGCATTGAGGACTGTCTCAACGCCGTCCTCGCCCTTGAACAGCATGGTGCCTTCGATGATGTAATAGATCGACTCGGCCGGGTTTTTGCCCATATCTGTGCCGCCGCCGCTGGGAAGGAAGTGGGACAGACCATTGATCAGCTGTCCGCCGTCAACATCCGCGGGATCATGGAGTCTGCATAATTTGCACTCGGAATGTCCCGGAGCTGTGTAAGTATAGTATTCATCTTTTTTGGTAATTTTATAGCCTGCCATAAAATAAACCACCTTTCTTTAAGTTTTTCATCGTTCAGTATACACCCGATAAAAAAAGAAATCAATCATTTTGCCCGAAAATACCATTTCTTTTCGAGATTTCTTTGAGGATTTTATAAAAATTTCATGGAAGTTTCCAAAAAGTTACTAAATAACATTATTGTATGTATTGCATAAAAAACGCGGTTGTTTTATACTGAGAATGATGAATTTAGACAAAGGCGTTTTTGACCGTTATTTGTCTCATATTATTATGATTTCAGTCGCTGCCCGGCGATGATGAAATAAATATTTTATCTTTACAAGGAGGATTTTAACAATGGGAAAATTAGTTAACCTGGAGAAAGATTATGTTGACAACATGTTCTCCATCGAAGGAAAAGTTGCTCTGGTTACCGGCGCTACCGGCGCTCTCGGCAAGACAATCGCAAAAGCATACGGCTATGCAGGTGCGAAGGTTATGCTGACCGGCCGTAACGCGAAGAAGCTGGAGGCACTGGTTGACGAGTTTAAATCTGAGGGTATCGACTGCGCATACGCTACAGCTGATCCGGCACAGGTTGATCAGGTAGAAGCTCTGATCAAGACTACCGTTGACACATATGGCGAGATCAACATCCTTGCAATCGCTCATGGCTACAACAAGCCGCAGAACATTCTGGATCAGTCCGTTGAGGAGTGGCAGTACATCATGGATGCTGACTGTAAGTCCGTATATATCGTTCTGAAGTATGTTGCACACCAGATGGTTGCCCAGGGCAAGGGCGGCGCGATCGTTGTTGTTACTTCCCAGCGTTCCAAACGCGGTATGGCTGGTTACACCGGATACTGCACCTCCAAGGGCGGCGCGGATCTGATGATCTCCTCCATGGCATGCGATCTTACCGCGAAGTATGGTATTCGTGTAAACTCCATCCTTCCGACCGTATTCCGCAGCGAGCTGACTGAGTGGATGTTTGATCCCGAGTCTGAGGTTTACAAGAACTTCTTAAAGCGCCAGCCGATCGGACGTCTCGGCGAGCCGGATGATTTCGTAGGAATGGCTATCTTCCTTTCTTCCGACGCATCCAAGTTCATGACCGGCGGCAACTATGACTGCTCCGGCGGATATCTGGTTTGCTAGTACCTGGTATAGACATAGACTTTTCTGGAGGAACAATTTATTATGAGTAAATTATCTAAGTTTGTAGTATGCGGCTCCGGCATGATGGGAGCTGCCATCGCACAGGTTCTCGCTACGATCGAGGGTGCTCAGGTTACCATCCTTCGTTCTTCAAACCGCGGCGCAGATCCCCGCGAGAAAGTTCGTTCCAATATGAACCAGCTGGTGGAGAAGGGTGTTATCGAGGCGTCCTATGTGGACGAGGTTGTCGGCCGCATCGGTATCGCTTTTGAGGATGAGGAAGTAAAAGACGGCGAGCTCTTTATCGAGTGCGTTCCCGAAGTTATGGAGTTAAAGCAGGACCTGTTCGCACGTCTGGAGAAGACGGTTGCAACGACAGCTATCTTCTGCACTAACACCTCTGTTATGAGCCCGACTGAGATTGCTGCAAAGTGCGAGCATAAAGAGCGTGTCTGCGGCACACACTTCTGGAATCCGGGTTATCTGATTCCGCTGGTTGAGGTTGTCAAGACAGAGTACACTTCTGATGAGGTAATAGACACTGTTATGCAGGTTATGAAAGAAGCCGGCAAGCAGCCCTGCCTTTGCAAAAAGGACGTTCCGGGCTTTATCGCAAACCGGATGCAGCACGCTCTGTGGCGTGAGGCAATCGCTATCGTCAATGACGGTATCGCTGATGCTGAGACAGTTGACCTTGCCTGCAAGACAAGCTTCGGCCTGAGACTGCCGTACCTGCCTCCGTTGGTAAATTCCGACATGGTTGGCACACAGCTCACCTGGAATATCCACAGCTATGTGCTGGAGCATCTGGCTGACAACCATGAGCCTTCACCGATCGTCAAGGATATGATCGACAAGGGCGAGCTTGGTTTCCGTGCGGAGCCGGATGAGAATGGCATTTACCACGGCTTCATGGATTACACCAAGGAGCAGATCAATGAGATCAACAGCGGTCTGAACGAGTATCTGATCAAGATGCTTTATGACAAATAAAATGTCTTAGATACGACATATCATTTGTTCGCAACACCGGACGTCTTTCCCCGGCGTCCGGTGTAAGAAATAAAATTAAACAATTCATTTATTACAGGAGGTAATGAACAATGGGAAAGAAAATCTGGGTAGACCTTACTCATCCTTTCAGCGCTGAGATTCCGCGTTGGCCTTATTTTGACAAACCGGTGATTGACAGCAAGCACTCCATGGCAAAGGGCGGCGTTCTGACACAGTATATCGGCTGCACCATGCATACAGGTACACACTGCGATGCTCCGCGTCACGTAATGGAGCGTGAGTTTGATGGCAGAAGAGCACGTTATACTCATGAGATGGCTATCGACGCTTACACTGGCGATGCTGTATGTCTGGACCTTCATTTCATGAAGCGCTGGGAGCTGATCACTGCTGAGCATCTTGACAAGGCTTGCCGCAACATGGGCATTGATCCGGATTCTGATTATTTACAGGGCAAGGTTCTTTGCCTCTGCACTGGCATGCATCTGAAGTTTGATGACTCCAAAGAATATTATCATTACTCCACCGGTACAGGCCGTTCCGCTGGTATCTGGTTTGTAAAACACGGCGTAAAGTGCGTTGCTATGGATATGCAGGCTCTGGATCATCCGCTTCACACCGCTATGGGCAACAATGGTATGACCAGAATGAACCTTCTCGGCGCATCCGGCAGACCGATCATCGAGGAGTTCATCGAGGAGTTCGGCGAGGAAGCTTATGCTCCGTTCGAGAAAGAGTATTATGTGAAGTATTATGGCGAAGAAGCTTACGAGGAGTTCTACGGACCGCTTGAGGCAATCGGCAACTGGGGTACCTGGGAGCCTTGCCACAAGACCATGCTCGGCCATGGTATCGTAGGCGTTGAGAACCTTGGCGGCGACCTTGAGAAAGTTTGCGGCAAAGAGTTCGAGTTCTTCTGCTTCCCGCTTCGCTGGTACATGGGTGATGGCTCCATGGCTCGCTGCGTAGCACGTATCGACGAGGATGACATCAATGATGTTCCGGAGAGAACTTATCTGTACTGCGGCACTGGCTGCCAGGATAGAGAGCACTACGGCTTCGATGATTATGAGAAGTTCGCTGCTGATCCGGCTATCTAGAATATAAAATCCGTACAGTGCCCAGGCGAGATGGACGTGTTTACACGGACAGACACCTGAGCATTGGACGGTTTATTCTGTATTAATTTAAGTAGAGTAAGGAGAACCCAAAATGGCAAAGAAAAAAACAATTATCACAGTTGCTACCACCGGTGCATGGCCGAAAAAAGAGAACAACCCGAACGTTCCGATGACTCCGTCTGAGATTGCTGACGATATCTATGCATGCTGGAAAGCAGGCGCAGCGATTGCTCATATCCATATGAGAGACGATGAGGGCAACGGTGTTATGGATCCGGCTAAGTTCGCTGAGACCGTGAAGCTGTTAGAGGAGAGATATCCGGATTGTGATATCATCATCAACATGACGACATCCGGCGATATCCACGCTGATGACGACATCCGTGTACAGCATGTCAAGGATCTGAAGCCGGAGATGGCTTCCTATGACTGCGGTTCCATGAACTGGCTGCACAGCGGTCTGTTCATCAACTCCCCGAAGTTCCTGACAGACTGTGGTTACCTTTTCCAGGAGACCAACACCAAGCCGGAAATCGAGGCTTTTGATCCCGGTATGATCGGCAACGCTGCTTACTATATCAAGAAAGGCGTTCTGAAGACTCCGGTACACTTCCAGTTCTGCATGGGCTGCGCAAACGGTATCCCCGGAACCATGAAGAACCTGATCTTCATGAAAGAGACTGCTGAGGAGCTTGTTGGCAAGGACAACTTCACATGGTCCTGCTTCGGCGTAGGCCACAGCGCAATGGAGATGCTCTATGGTGCAGTTGCACTTGGCGGACATATCCGTGTTGGTATGGAAGACAATGTTATGTACGCAAAGGGACAGCTTGCTGACAGCAATTCCCAGTTTGTTGAGAGAGCAGTTCGCGTTATCAAAGAGTATGGCAACGATGTTGCTACTCCGGCTGAGGCTCGTGAAATGCTTGGTCTTGCACAGAAGTAGTTTTGGTTTTTATGCCGGATGCCCGCTGCGGTATCCGGCATTTCTTTTTAAAGGAGGTTTCCTATGACCTGGGGAGCATTGTATATGTATTACCACTGCCCGAAGTGCGGACTGAAATTCGAATACGCTCTGGATGTAATGCCTGAGTTCGGCGATAAGTTCGGCTGCTGTCCGGAGTGTCAGGTGCCGGGTGTGTATGAGAAAGAGGGAGCACGCCAGTTAGACGACAATGAATATTTTGAGGTAGAATAGAATTCGTTATTGCAAATCAAAATATCCTGTGGCATAATATCTATGGAATCGTGTTTTTGATATTTTGCATGATTTTGTATAGCAGTTCGGAACGGATCAGAGACAGGATAGTTTTGATCGGAACAGGCAGATCAGTGCAGCCTGTCGTCTGGCGCTTCGAATGAGTTTCGGTGTTGACACTGGAAGGCAGGATGAGAGATGGCAGTAATAAAAAGATTATCTCTGGTAGACCAGGTGTATGAGAAGCTGAGAGAGCGTATCGTATCCTTGGAGATCCCATTTGGTTGCAAGCTGAACGTCAGTAAGCTGCAGGAGGAATATGGAGTCAGCTCCACACCGGTTCGCGAGGCTTTGAACCGCCTGCTGAACGATGGTTTGATTGAGTTTGAGAATAATGTCGGCGCGCGGGTGATAGATTTTACCCCTGACGACGTGCGGCAGGTGCAGGAATTGTCTTATGCGTATGAGATTGTCGCGGCGAGAAATGCTCTGCGCAACGGAGATATTGCAGAGATGGCGGAGGAGATTGAGCAGTACATAGAAGAGTATCGCCACACGACTAATGTAGTGGAGAGCTGCCGCTGTATCCGGGATATTTTAAATGTATTCTATAAGAATGCAGAGAATGACCGGCTTCTTGCCAGGGTGACATCGCTGAATGGTCTGGATGATATCCTGCATGCGTTGTTTGCCATTCCCCGTGAACAGGGAGGCAGCGGCGGACAGTATCATTCCGGCATCATTTATTTTGAGCAGATACATGAGGCGGTGTTGGATCGCGATTTTAACCGGATCTGCGACGCCCTGGAGGGACATCAGCTCTGGTCCCGTGAGTATATCTTAAAGAATATGGAGACGATCAAGAAAAAACAGGCTTGATCGGTAGCTATATTATAATTATTTATGTGTAAGGAGGAGATCCCAATGGTATTAAAAAGTTTTGATGTATTGGTAGAAAAAGTTAAGAGCTTTCCGGAGCCGAAGCGGGTGGTTGTAGCGGCAGCCGGCGATGCTCATACTCTGGAGGCCATCAAAGAGGCGGTAGATGAGGGGATCGTGACACCGGTTCTCGTGGGCGACAAGGCTAAAATCGTGGAGATTGCCGCTGAGATCGGGCTCACTGTTGCTGAGGATGATATTTATGACGCGCCGGATGCAGTGGAAGCTGCACAGAAAGCGGTTGCTCTGATTCACGAGGGCAAGGGCGATTTCATCATGAAAGGCAAGCTTGAGACCGCGCAGATCTTAAAGCCGGTTGTTAACAAAGAGACCGGGCTTGGCACAGGCCGCGTGATGTCTCACTTTGTGCTGGATGAGATTCCTAACTACCACAAGCTTATCGTCACCACAGACGGCGGCATGATGACATATCCGACTCTGGAGCAGAAGAAAGACATCATTGTCAATACAGTAGAGACGTTGAAGGCGATCGGTTACGAGAATCCGAAAGTTGCATGTGTGGCGGCTGTGGAAAAAGTAAATCCGAAAATGCCGGAGACGGTGGAAGCTGATGCTTTAAAGCAGATGAACTTAAACGGCGAGATTAAGGACTGCATCGTGGAAGGACCGATTTCCCTGGATATCGCTCTGAGCAAAGAGATCGCAGATCTCAAAGGCTTTGACAGCCCGGTGGCCGGTGACGCAGATGTGATTCTGGTTCCTAACATTCAGGTTGGCAATATTCTCGGCAAGTCCATTACGGTAATCGCGGGCGGCAACATGGCCGGATTTATCGTCGGTGCACAGGTTCCCATCGTTCTTACCTCCAGAGGATCTTCCGCTAAGGAGAAGTATCTCTCCCTTGTACTGGCGGCTGCTGTGACTGCGGGGAAGTAAAAGAATTGATTGCTTATTGTTGAGAATGCAGAGAAATGATGTAAATAAAAGAGAGAAACCTGCCTGTCTGGCGGGTTTCTCTTTTCCTTAGTCTGGTGAATAATCGGAAACTTGTTTAACATAATGGAGGAATATCCTCATTCCTGTCCCGAGATATACTGGTCCATGATATCCTTCAGCTGATCCTGGTATTTCATCTCCGTGTGGACCTTGAAAGCGTCCGGGTCGATGGGCAGATTCAGTTCGTTCAGGCGCCGGATACTCCAGACATAGAGAATATCCAGTGCCGGGATCAGATCCTTCCCCAGAGGCGTCAGTATGTACTCCACCTTTAAGGGAATGGTATTGTACTGGATGCGCTCTACCAGACCGTCACGGGTCAGCTCCTTTAACTGCTGGCTCAGCACTTTTTCGCTGACGCCCAGCGTCTTTTTCGTCTCGTTAAAACGAATCTTTCCGTAGTGATGAATGTGATGCAATAATGTCATTTTCCACTTGCCGGATATGCAGTTAGTGACAAAATGATACGGATTCACTGTTTCCATTGCGATGACACCTCCCCATATGTGCCGTATATGTAAGTAACTGACAAAATAGTTTCTTACTGTGAATATAGTTATTAAGTATCGTGCAGGTAACTAAAAATCGCTACTATTGTATCAGCTTATTTTTGTTTTTGCAATCCCTGTCCCAAAATTATTTCATATTTTTTATAAATATTTCAGATTCCAATTATTTTTAGAAAAATGACCGGACAAA
>JAJQCB010000130.1:0-265 GCA_021203005.1 Clostridiales bacterium
TTTCTGAGGTGGTTAGCAGGTATTGCTGATGAAAGAAAATGGGAGGCTGGCGATGAGTGAATCAGCACAGGGGATTTTAAGAGAGGTTCTGTCGGAGCTGATGGAGTCGGAGGCGGAGGGTACGCCGACAACGGAAGAAATTCGGATGAAGCATACCTTTTCTGAGTCATTTCTGAGAAAAATGCGGTCTCTGGTGAAAATGCAGGAGAGCGGACGGATCAATGCGAAAGAAGAGAAAGAACAGGAGAAACGGACACAGGGAAAG
>JAJQCB010000130.1:275-18183 GCA_021203005.1 Clostridiales bacterium
CTGAGGCAGGAGGGAGCAGAAAAACAGACAGCGAAAGAAATGATGACGCGGGAGGAACAGCAGCATCTGGCGGAACAGAGAATTTTGAGAGGTTTTTCTGAAATACAGACCAACAGGGCAGCGCGGCGGATTGCAGCGGCCTGCCTCGTCTGTGTGATTCTTCTGAGCGCGGGAGCCCTTGGTTACCAGGGCCTGCTTCGCGCGGGGAGAGTCGGCGCAGATTCGTCCTCGTCTTATACCACGGCAACAACGGATGGGATTGGTGAGGCAGAGATTGCGGAGAAATATGATGCGGGCACAGATGCAGCGGAAGATGAGACTTTAGAGGAATCTGCCTCAGACGCAGACAGCACGACGGATGGTGAGGATGCAGAAAATGAAAGCAAGGGGGAAAGCGCAGGAAATGGAGATGATGAGAAAGGCGCGGGGAACGAGGCTGATGATGAGATGAGCAACGGCAGTGAAAATGCCGGGGAAGGAGTATCTCTTAAGGTAACAAATGTGACAGACCATTCTGTGACGCTGGAAATCAGTAATGAAGCCGGAGAGGAGGTTTCCTATGGTGAGGCATATGAATTGGAGTGTTATGATGAGGAGGTTGGTATCTGGACTGTGGTGCCGCCGGAGAATGAGATTATGTATGGGGAGATTGATTATAATGTGCCGGACGGGGAAATTGTCATCTGTGAGGTGGACTGGTCAGATGCATATGGTAGTCTTTCGGCGGGAACATATCGTTTAGTAAAGGAAATCTGGTATTGTGAGAAAGAAACATCGTATGCCTTGGCAGTCGAGTTTGAGATTGATTGAATGAGCGGATTCGGCGTTGGAAAAATGAAAAAGGATGCGGTGATATATAAAGCATGAGAGTGTAACCCACAAAAAAGAGGAGAATGAAAATTGGTGGGTTGATAAAGCGGGAAAGAACCCATAAAAAAGAGGAAAATGAAAATTAGTGGGTTGATAAAACGGGAAATTACCTACAAAAAATGGAAAAGTAAAAAAGGATGGGTTTAGAGATGTGGAATATCCCGAGAAACAGAAAAAAATAGAAAAAGTTGTGCTAACAAGATCAGAAGCGCCCCGAGAAATAAGAAAAAACAGAGAAATTTGTGTACTGGAGGCTGAGAAGAAACTGAGAAATAAGAAAAAATAGAGAAAGTTGTGCTAACAAGATCAAAAGTAACCCGAGAAATAAGAAAATCGAGAAGAAAATGTGTAAATGGGATTGAAAATGACCCGAGAAACGAGAGAAGTTAGAAGAAATTGTGTAAGACAGGTGTCGAACGACCCGAGAAAAGCGAAAAGCCAAAGACAGTTGTGTAAACAAGAACAGAAACGACCCGGGAAATATGAAAAAAAACAAAGAATAATTACGAGGGGGAATGAGAACATGAAAAAGAAACTAATGACGATAATTCTGGCGGCAGCCCTGATTATTACGCTTGCCGGCTGCGGCAGCAGTTCCGCAGATTCGGGAGCGACAGACACGGTGGCGACAGCAGATTATGGTGAGACGGCGACTGAGGATACTGTTACGGAATACAATAGCGATGGAGCGGAGATGTCAGATGCCGATCTGGGATATACAGAGGAAGCCTATAGCCGCGATACCGTCGAGGAGACTGCGGATGCGTCTGGCTCCTCCGTCAGCACGGAGGTGAGCGAGTCGGCTGCTGCGTCAGGCTCTTCTGACAGCAATACAGATAATGGAAGTACAGACAGTGAGTCGGAAGGCAGCGCAGACAGTGATTCCTATGAACAGAAGCTGATCCGGACGGTAAATGTCGATCTGGAGACGACAGAGTTTGATGATCTGGTCACAGAGCTGGAGACCAGGACAGAGGAAATAGGCGGATACGTGGAAAGCTCTGAGGTCAGTTCCTACTCCAGCGAATATACCAGCCGGTGGGCCAGCCTGACGGTCCGCGTCCCGGCGGCCAGCCTGGATGAATTTGTCTCCATGGTGGGGGAGAACGCCAATGTCACCCATACCACCGAGACCACAGAGAATGTGACGCTGACTTATGTGGATCTGGAAAGCCATCTGACTGCGCTCCGCACGGAACAGGAGTCTTTGCTTGGCATGCTGGAGGCGGCTGAGACCACGGAGGATATCATTGCGATTCAGTCCCAGCTCACTGAGGTGAGATATGAGATTGAGAGTTACGAATCCCAGCTTCGTGTTTACGATAATAAGGTAGACTATAGCACTGTGTATCTTTACATAGATGAAGTGGAGCGGGAAACTGCAGCTGTGGGCGGAACATTCTGGGGCAGTGTCGGAACGAAATTTAAGAATAATCTATACCGGGTGGGACAGGGATTCCGGAATTTTGCCATTACTTTTCTGGGGGCATTGCCAGTTACTCTGATCATCGTGGTTCCGATTGTTGTGATCTGCTATGTGATCGTCTGCTTTTTGAAACGGCGGAAGGAGCGCAGAAAGAGTAATCCGCAAGAGAAGCGCAGAGAGAGCAACCCGCAGGAACAGACAGAGGATGAGGAAAGCGAGGGCAGGGAGTGTGAAGCAGAAGAGAGCGAAAGAGAGGACACATTGAGTTAAGTTTCCTCCGCATTGCCGCATAAAGTTGTATCCTTTTGGAAAATAATAGTAAGAAAAGATGAATGGAAGCTGCGGATTCAGGTATAACCCGCGGCGGAGTGGAAAGGATGCAAAACGAATGGCAGCATATTTAGAAATCATTGACGTGTACGCGAGAGAAGTCCTGGATTCCAGAGGAAATCCGACGGTGGAGGCGGAGGTGAAAGTCCAGGATGGAAAGCACATATTTACCGGGAGGGCCTCCGTTCCCTCCGGTGCAAGTACCGGGGAGCATGAGGCCAGGGAACTGCGGGATGCGGACAGTGACCGTTACCACGGACAGGGGGTGCGGCAGGCTGTGGTTAATGTCAACGACCGTATCCGCACAGTGCTTCTTGGAAAAGATGCCTCAGACCAGGTAGGCGTCGATCATATTTTGCAATGCACAGATGGGACGGACAGCAAGTGCAATCTCGGCGAAAACTCTATGCTTGCGGTTTCCATGGCCTGTGCAAAAGCCGGAGCAAAGTCACTGAACCAGCCGCTGTTTCGCTATCTGGGCGGAGTCTACGGCGTCCGGATGCCGATCCCGATGATGAATATTTTAAACGGCGGGCGTCACGCGTCGAATACCGTGGATGTGCAGGAGTTTATGATCCTGCCGGTGGGCGCAAAGGATGAGCAGGGAAATGTGATGTTCCGGGAAAGCGTGCGCTGGTGCGTTGAGATCTATCACACACTCAAAAAGATTCTGCAAAAGGACGGATATGCCACAGCCGTGGGAGACGAGGGCGGATTTGCACCGGATCTTAAGGATACGGAGGAAGCGTTGGACTATCTGATGCGTGCGGTCACGGAGGCCGGATACGAGCCGGGCAGACAGATTGCCTTTGCGCTGGATGTGGCGGCCAGCGAGCTTTACAATAAAGACTCCGCACTCTATGATTTCCCGGGCGAGAGCCGGCGGAAAGAAGCGGAGCTGATGGCGGCCGGGACGCAGTGTGAGAGCGGCAGTGTCCGCGAAATCCTGCAGACGCCGGAACAGAATCTTCCGAGAGCGGAGACCAACGGTCTGCTGGCGGACACCATCTCCATGGCGGTACACCGCACTACAGCGGAGATGATCGAATACTATGAAAAACTGATTGCAAATTATCCCATCATTTCCATTGAGGACGGTCTGGATGAAAATGACTGGAGCGGGTGGATTGAAATGACGAAGCGCCTCGGCGGCCGGATCCAGCTGGTGGGGGACGACCTCTTTGTCACCAACACAAAACGCCTGCGGGAGGGGATCGCGAAAAAAGCAGCCAACGCTATTCTGATCAAGGTCAACCAGATCGGGACGCTCACCGAGAACTTTGAGGCGATTGTCACGGCTAAACGGGCGGGGTATCAGACGATTGTATCCCACCGCTCCGGTGAGACGGAGGACGCCATCATCGCGGATATCGCGGTGGCGTTAAACTGCGGACAGATCAAGACCGGCGCGCCCTGCCGCGGCGAGCGGACGGCGAAGTACAATCAGCTGCTGCGGATTGAGGAAATGGTGTATCATAACCGTAAGAAACCTGCAGTATAGAGGCAGAGAGCGTGTGAATTTTTTCATTAAATACAACAGACCTTCTATGATAAGTATCGTAAGGAGTATCTCCTCCCTCGTTTGATTCAATCTGAGAAAGGTGCCATTGACATTTTTCATATATGTTGATGGTGCCTTTCGTGTTTTTTAAAGATATAACATGGGCTTGCCTGCGCTTGCATGAAATCACGTTTTATGTTAAACTGGCAAAGGCAAAAAAGAACAGATGTTTGAAACAAACAAAAAGGGTGAAAAAATGGCAAAAAAAGCAGCTTATGATGAGACGAGTATTTCCGTGCTGGAGGGACTGGAAGCGGTGCGAAAGCGCCCCGGCATGTACATTGGAAGTGTCTCGCAAAAGGGCTTGAATCATTTGGTATATGAGATTCTGGATAATGCGGTGGACGAGCACCTGGCAGGGGCGTGCGACCAGATTCAGGTGACGCTGGAAGCGGATGGTTCCTGCACCGTGGAGGACAACGGTCGGGGCATCCCGGTCGGCATGCATGAAAAAGGAGTGCCGGCTGCGCGGCTGGTATTTTCCACGCTCCACGCAGGCGGCAAGTTTGATGATTCTGTTTATAAGACCAGCGGAGGACTGCACGGCGTGGGTTCCTCGGTGGTCAATGCTCTGTCGACCTATCTGGATGTGGAGATCAGCCGCGACGGGGCGATTCACCACGACCGTTATGAGAAGGGCATCCCCACGGAGGAGCTGGTCGGCGGTCTGCTTCCCACGCTCGGGAAGACGAAAAAAACCGGAACGAAGATCAATTTTCTGCCGGATTCCACGATTTTTGAGAAGACGCGGTTTAAGGCGGATGAGATCAAGAGCAGACTCCATGAGACTGCTTACCTGAATCCGGGGCTGACCATTATTTTTGACGATCTGCGCCTGGAGGAGCCGGAGCATATCGGGTTCCATGAGGAGGAGGGCATCGTCGGATTTGTTCGCGATCTGAATAAAAAGGTGGAGACTCTGCATGATCCCGTCTATTTCCGCGGCGAGAGCGACGGCATCACCGTGGAGGCGGCGTTTCAGTATACCGGCGAGTTTCACGAGAATATTCTGGGTTTTTGTAATAATATCTATAATGCGGAGGGCGGCACGCACATCACCGGTTTTAAGACGGCGATGACGACGGTGATGAACCAGTATGCGCGGCAGATTGGCGTGCTGAAGGATAAGGATGCGAACTTCACCGGCGCGGATGTGAGAAACGGCATGACTGCCGTGATTTCCATCAAGCATCCGGAGCCCCGTTTTGAGGGACAGACCAAGACCAAGCTGGACAACCAGGACGCGTCGAAAGTGACCGCCAAGATTGTCAGCGATGAGATACAGCTTTATTTTGATAAGAATCTGGACACGTTAAAGACTGTGCTCTCCTGCGCGGAGAAGGCGGCGAAGATCCGCAAGACTGAGGAAAAGGCGAAGACTAACCTGCTGACAAAGCAGAAGTTTTCTTTCGACTCCAACGGCAAGCTGGCGAACTGTGAGAGCAGGGACGCTTCCCGCTGCGAGATTTTTATTGTGGAGGGAGATTCGGCCGGGGGCTCGGCGAAGACGGCCCGGGATCGGAATTTTCAGGCGATTTTACCCATCCGCGGAAAAATCCTGAATGTGGAGAAGGCAAGCATTGATAAGGTTCTGGCAAACGCCGAGATTAAGACGATGATCAATGCGTTCGGCTGCGGTTTTTCGGAGGGGTACGGCAATGATTTTGATATTACGAAGCTCCGCTATGACAAGATTGTCATCATGGCGGATGCCGATGTGGACGGCGCGCATATCGCGACGCTGCTTCTGACGCTGTTTTACCGTTTTATGCCGGAGCTGATTTTCGAGGGGCATGTCTACATTGCCATGCCGCCGCTGTACAAGGTGATTCCCTCCAAGGGGGAGGAAGAGTATCTGTATGACGACGCCGCGCTGGAGCGCTACCGCAGGGAGCACAAGGGCAGCTTTACCCTGCAGCACTACAAAGGTCTGGGCGAGATGGATGCGGAGCAGCTCTGGGAGACCACGCTGGATCCGGAGCGGCGGATTTTGAAGCGCGTCGGCATTGACGACGGGCGCATGGCTTCCGACGTGACGGAGATGCTGATGGGGACGGACGTGCCGCCGCGGAAGGCGTTTATTTACGAGCACGCCAACGAGGCCGAATTGGATGTTTAAATGTTGGCTGCGAAACGCATGATGGTTGTTAGGGAGTCCGTAAAGCACAGAAAGAATACAGGAAGGGATAAAGGATGAGCAACACAGGAGAACAGATCCTTCAAACAGAATATTCCGAGATCATGCAGAAGTCGTACATCGACTACGCGATGAGCGTGATCGTGGCCCGGGCGCTGCCGGATGTTCGTGACGGCTTAAAGCCGGTGCAGCGGCGGACGCTGTATGACATGTATGAGCTGGGGATCCGCTACGACAAGCCTTACCGGAAGAGCGCCCGTATCGTAGGTGATACGATGGGTAAATATCATCCCCACGGGGACAGTTCCATCTATGGCGCTTTGGTGGTCATGGCGCAGGAGTTTAAGTATGGTATGCCCCTGGTGGACGGCCACGGCAATTTCGGCTCCATTGAGGGGGACGGCGCGGCGGCCATGCGGTACACAGAGGCGCGGCTGCAGAAGATTACCCAGCAGGCGTATCTGGCCGATCTGGATAAAGATGTGGTGGATTTCATTCCGAATTTTGATGCGACGGAGAAGGAACCCTCTGTGTTGCCGGTGCGTATTCCGAATATTCTGGTCAACGGCGCGGAGGGTATTGCGGTCGGTATGGCGACCAGCATTCCGCCTCACAACCTGGGTGAGGTGATCGACGGCGTGATCGCCTATATGAAAGACCCGGATATTACCACAGAGGAGATGCTGGAGATCATTCCGGGGCCGGATTTTCCCACCGGCGGCATTGTCATCAACAAGGATGAACTGAAGGATGTCTATGCGACCGGCAGCGGAAAGATCCGTCTGCGCGGCAAGGTGGAGATCGAGCCGATGAAAGGCGGTAAGGAGCGCATTGTCATCTCTGAGATTCCCTACACGATGATCGGCGCCAATATCGGCAAGTTTTTAAATGATGTGTACGGCCTGGTGGAGTCGAAAAAGACGACAGACATTGTGGACATTTCCAACCAGTCCTCTAAGGAAGGCATCCGCATTGTCATTGAATTGAAAAAGGGTGCGGACGCAGAGAATATCTGCAATCTTCTCTACAAAAAGACGCGCCTGGAGGATACGTTCGGCGTGAATATGCTGGCAGTGGCCGGTGGTCGGCCGGAGACCATGGGAATTGTCGATATCATTCGCTATAATGTGCAGTTTCAGTATGAGCTGGCCACTAGAAAATATACGACGCTGCTTAACAAAGAGCGGGAAAAGCAGGAGATTCAGGAGGGATTGATCAAGGCCTGCGATGTGATCGATCTGATCATCGAGATTCTCCGCGGCAGTAAAAATGTGAAGCAGGCAAAAGCCTGTCTGGTGGAGGGTAAGACGGAGGGGATTAAGTTCCGCTCCAAGCTTTCCCAGAAGACGGCGTCCATGCTGCATTTTACGGAACGCCAGGCGACGGCAATCCTGGAAATGCGTCTGTACAAGCTGATTGGTCTGGAAATCGAGGCGCTGATCAAAGAGCACGATGAGACCATGCGCAATATCGAGTTTTATGAGAAAGTGCTCGGCAGCCGGGCGGCGATGGCGAAGGTGCTGATGAAGGAACTGAAAGAGTTCAGGAAAGAGTTTGCCGTCCCGCGCAAAACCGTGATTGAAAATGGAAAAGCTGCCGTTTACGAAGAGAAGAAGCAGGAGGCAATTCCGGTTGTGGTTCTGATGGATCGCTTCGGCTATGTGAAATCCATCGATCAGGCTACCTATGAGAGAAACAAGGAGGCGGCGGACGCGGAAAACCGGCAGGTGATTTCCTGTATGAGCGACGACCGTCTGTGCCTGTTTACCGATATCGGTCAGATGCATCTGGTGAAGATGAGCGACGTCCCGTTCGGGAAGTTCCGCGACAAGGGTGTTCCGGTGGATAATATCTGTAAGTATTCCAGTGATGCGGAGAGTATCGTGACGCTGCTGCCTCTGGCTGCCATGAAAGAACAGAAAGTCTTCTTTGTGACGGCCGCTTCCATGGTAAAACGTGTGGAGGGCGCAGAGTTTGACGTGGCAAAGCGGACGACGGCGGCGACGAAGCTGGCAGAGGGCGACCGGTTGATTCTTGTGGGAACGGTTCGGGAAGAAGATACGATTGTCATGCAGTCAAAGAAGAACTATTTTCTGCGCCTCCCGGCTGCGGATATTCCGGAGAAGAAAAAGAGCGCCATGGGCGTCCGGGGTATGAAGCTGGCTGAAGGGGATGAAGTGAATGCGGCATGGATTCTGGACGGAGAAAATAATCCTGTAGTTACCGTGAATGAAAAAGAGGTGGCGCTGAACCGCCTGCGGATCGGGAGCCGCGATACGAAGGGAGTCAGGAGATAGAAAATCGGAAGTTACTATAGAGAAGAGGGCACAGACTTAAAAATTGTCTGTGCCTTCTTATTGTCATGCGCAGGGGTGCGTAAGGAATATGACAGCTGTGCTGTCTGCACCCCGCGCGGCGAGTATGAGGCAAAAGTCGCCTCCTACTCGATTGCGTAAGGAACAGGGCAGCTTTGCTGTCTGCACCCAGCGCAGTGATTATGAGGAAAATGCCGTTTCCTGCCCGGCTTACCCGGCAGCTTCCTCTTTTTTCAGATGGAAGGAAATCAGCAGATCATCCTGATGTACGGAGTCACCCTGCTGTACGTAAATCTTGTCGACGGTGCCGTCCACTGTGGAGACGACGGTAGTTTCCATCTTCATGGCCTCGACGGTCATCAGCGGCATGTTCTTTGTGACGGCGTCGCCCTCTTTGACGAGAACCTTGCCCACGGTGCCGGGGATGGAAGAACCCAGATGCTGCGGATTGTTCTTGTCGGCTTTCAGCTTGCTGTCTGCCTTGATCTCCAGCGTCTTGTCCAGGACCTTGACGGTACGCAGCATACCATTAACCGCGAAGGTCAGGATACGCATGCCGTTCACGTCCGGATCGCTCATCTCGAGATACTTGATGAGAAGCTGTTTGCCCTCGCCGATGTTCAGGTAAGTCTCCTCATTTTTGCGGAGTCCGTAGAAGTACACATGGCTTTCCAGACGCGTCACATCGTTGTACATTTCGAAGTGCTCACAGTAGTCCTCATACACTTTCGGGTAGAGGGCGTAGCTGATCGCTTTCTGCCGCATTACTTCCTCGGACTTATCGCCGTAGTTGTACTTCTCGATGAGGTGCTTCTTAATGGCGTCAAAGTCAACCGGCGGCAGGGTTTTGCCGGGGCGGTCGGTGAGCGGCTCGATGTCTTTTAATACGATCTTCTGCAGCTCTTTCGGGAATCCGCCGTAGGGCTGGCCCATCATGCCCTGGAAGTAAGACACCACGGAATCCGGGTAGGAGAGGCTGGCGCCCGCTGTCAGGATATTGTCTTTGGTCAGGCTGTTCTGGTACATAAAGATGGCCAGGTCGCCGACGGCCTTGGAGGTCGGTGTAACCTTCACGATGTTGCCCAGCAGATCATTGGCGTCTTTGTACAGTGCCTTGATATCCTCAAAGTCCTCCGGGGAACCCATTTCGGATACCTGGGCAAGCAGGTTGGAGTACTGTCCGCCGGGGATCTCATATTTGTAAATCTCAGCGTTGGGAGCTTTCATATCGCTCTCGAACGGTGCATATACCTTACGGACACGTCCGTAGTAGCGGCTCAGCTCATCCAGCTCCTCAAAGTCAAGACCGGTGTCACGCTCGCTGCCGCGCAGCGCCTCAACGACAGCATTCATGGAGGGCTGGCTGGTCATGGAAGCCATGGACTCGATCGCCAGGTCAGCGATATCCACGCCCGCTTCAGCAGCCATCAGCACTGTGCTGACGCCGTTTCCGGTGGAGTCGTGGGTGTGGAGATGGATCGGTACATGGAGCTCCTGCTTCAGCGCGGTGACCAGTTCTCTGGCGGCGCGCGGTTTTAAGAGAGCTGCCATGTCCTTGATGGCGATGATATGACATCCCTGCTTCTCCAGCTCCAGAGCCATCTTTATGTAATAATCCAGTGTGTATTTCGTCTCATCCGGGCTGGTGATATCACCGGTGTAGCAGATGGTTCCCTCGACGATTTTGCCGGTCTTTAAGCATTCCTCGATGGGCATCTTCATATTTTCCACCCAGTTTAAGCTGTCAAAAACACGGAAGACATCGATGCCGTGCTCGGCGGATACTTCGATAAACTGTTTTACCACATTGTCCGGATAGTTGCTGTAGCCCACTGCGTTGGAGGCGCGCAGCAGCATCTGGATCAGCGTGTTCGGCATCCGTTCGCGCAAAAGTTCCAGCCGCTTCCAGGGGGATTCCTTCAGGAAACGGTAAGCGGTATCATAAGTGGCGCCGCCCCAGGCTTCCACGGAAAAGGCGTTCTGCATGAAAGCGTTGGTCGCATAGGCCGCGCCGCAGAGATCCTTGCTCCGCATCCGGGTGGCCATGAGAGACTGCTGAGCGTCGCGCATGGTGGTGTCAGTGACATACAGTTTTTTCTCGCCCAGAATTTTCTGGGTGAATCCCGTCGCACCCAGCTTCAGGAATTCATCTCTGGCGCCGTAGATGGGTTTCGTCTTGTCATAGACAGGCAGGACGCGGTTCTCATACTGCGGTTTCTCGCCGGTGGTCGAGTTGACAATTTTGTCGCCTAAGAATTCGATGATCTTGGTGGCGCGGTCCTGGCTGATGTTTAAGTCAAACAGTTCCGGCGTCTCCTCGATAAATGTGGTATAACATTTGCCGCTGATAAACGTGGGGTGATTCAGCACATTGATCAGGAACGGGATGTTTGTCTTGACGCCGCGGATACGCATCTCGCGGAGTGCACGGACAGATTTCCGCACAGCGCCCGCAAAGGTGCGGTCCAGGGAGATCGCTTTCACCAGGAGGCTGTCATAGAACGGGGAGATGATCGCGCCGGTGTAGGCGTTTCCTCCGTCTAAGCGGATACCGTTTCCGGAACCCGAGCGGTAGACGTTGATCTCACCGGTGTCCGGCAGGAAGTTGTTGGCCGGATCCTCCGTGGTGACACGGGTCTGGATGGAGTAGCCGATGCACTGGATGTCATCCTGGGACGCGATGCCGATCTCCTCGGAATCCAGAGGATAGCCCTCCGCCACGAGAATCTGGGACTGCACCAGGTCGATGTTCGTGATCATCTCACTGACGGTGTGCTCTACCTGGATACGCGGGTTCATCTCGATAAAGTAGGGGTTGTTGTCCTGGTCTACCAGGAATTCCAGCGTTCCGGCATTGCGGTAGCCGACATTTTTGGAAAGGCGGATGGCCGCGTCAAAAATGATCTGCCGTGTCTTATCAGGGATGGAAAAAGCGGGAGCGTACTCTACTACCTTCTGGTGCCGCCGCTGCACGGAGCAGTCGCGGTCAAAGAGGTGTACGACATTGCCGTAGTTGTCGCCGAGAACCTGTACTTCAATATGCTTCGGCCCGCGCAGATACTTCTCAATGAAAATCTTGTCGTCGCCGAATGCTTTCTTGGATTCGTTCTTCGCCTCGTTAAATTCTTTCTCCAGATCTTCCATGCGGTCTACGATACGCATGCCGCGTCCGCCGCCGCCGTTGGATGCTTTCAGCATGATGGGGAAGCCGACCATCTCAGCAACCTTTTTTGCGGTTTCTGTATCTTTGATGGCATAGTCCACACCGGGAATGATGGGAACGTCGGCCTCTATCGCCATTTTCTTGGAGGAAATCTTGTCGCCCATGGCGTTCATGATGTCGCTGGAGGGACCGATGAAGACGATGCCGTTCTTTTCACAGGCGTCTACAAACTCGGGGTTCTCCGAGAGGAAACCGTAGCCGGGGTGAATCGCGTCCACGTTAGCGTTCAAAGCGATTTTGATGATGGTGTCAATGTCCAGATAAGCGTCGATGGGACCCTTATTCGGGTTCAGCGGATAGGCTTCGTCCGCTTTGGAGTGGAAGAGCGCGTATTTGTCTTCCTTGGAAAAAATGCTGACAGTCGTGATGCCGAGTTCGTTTAAGGCCCGGAATACGCGGATGGCAATCTCACCGCGGTTGGCGACCAGCACTTTTTTGAATGGTTTGATCTGTGCGTTTGTCATGTAAAAACCCCTTTCTTCGTTCGATCAAATGGTTGCTAGTATCAGTATAGAGAATCTAAAAAGAAATTGCAAGGGAAAATCGTGCAAAATGTAAAATATAAGATATTGTTATAAAAATAACACACTCATCACCCGGATGGGGGGGACAGTGTGTTGAAAAGGCAGCACTTCTTTTGTGTATCGTATGTGTCAGAGGATGATCAGCGGCTGGCGGAATTCACTTTTCAGGCGGAGTCCTGACTGCTGATAGAGAATGTGCTTATAAATCTCCGAAGCCTGCACATTCTTTTTCAAAAGCTGCGTCTGTTTTTCATCGAGGCGGGAGAGATCTTTTGCGGGATGCAGAAGAAGCGGGATGTCTGCCTGCGCCTGTATTGCCTTCAGCAGAGGTGCGGCATCCCGGCGGAACCCAAGGACGCGGGCGTAGGGGGCATGTCCGTATTCTGCGGAAATGGCAAAATCGTCCTCTGTTAAATCCAGAAGAATGTGTGCAAGGCAGCGGCTGACGGCGGTGTATGTCCTGTTCCTGGATTTGGCGAGGAGGGCAAATTCCTGCCAGTCCGTAAACGCTTCCATGGAATTGCGAATCCGGCAGGCGAGGTCGGAGCCGGCGGGGCAATAGTCATCAAGATGATCATTCCTCTGTATGAGGGAATAAAAAAGCAAACCGGAAAAATCATTCTCACAGAGGCATTGTCTGTGTACTGCGGCATCCTGCAAGATGTCAAATACACAGGACGGGACCTGACGGCGCAGAGTGTCAGTCAGATCATTTGTGTTGTAAGATGTGTGCAGACCATCAGAGCTCTTTGTCTGGTTAGGGCGATTGGCTGTTCCCGGCCGTTCCGTATGGGACTGATACCGGCGCCGGCAGATGCCTAAGAGTAAGCGGCGGATTGCGGTGGCGGAGGAAAATTCCTCCGACATATGTGTGTCATGGTAGGCGCCGCCCTTTCTGGGAATCAGGCAGAGCTTCATGGAATCTGAGAGGGTATGAATCGCCTTCGCGTATTCGATTGCCAGGATGTTGTTGGGGGAAGAGAGCAGATCCGGGTGAATTGACTGGAAATATTCGGAGACTGCCAGTTCTCTGGCCCGGGGAAATGCAACGCCTGCCTTTGTGTGTGCGCGCAGCAGGGTTCGGTATTCCTCCGGTTCATCGGCAAGGAGGCGGACAATTTTCTGAAACAGTGCGGTGTCCTCCGAGGCGTTTTCACATCCGCAGCTTACGGCATCAGTCACGTTTAATTTGTCGAGCAGGCAGACTCCGCCCATCGCAAATCCCTCTGCACTTGAAAGAGCGGCTGTGATGGGAAGTTCTATGACAAGATCCGCGCCGTGGCGCAAGGCCATTTCAGCGCGGACATACTTATTTAACAGTGCCGGCGCGCCGCGCTGGACGAAATCGCCGCTCATCACGGCGATGATGTAGTCTGCTCCGGTGCGGCGGCGTGTTTCTTCTATATGAAACTGGTGCCCGTTATGGAACGGGTTGTATTCTGCGATGATTCCGGCTGTTTTCATACTGACTCCGCAATATGATACAACAGCTTCTCCGTCTCGTCCCAGCCAAGGCAGGGGTCGGTGATGGATTTGCCGTAGACATGTTCTCCGATTTTCTGGTTGCCGGGCTCGATGTAGCTTTCCACCATGACGCCTTTCACCAGCGTCCGGATGTCCGGACTGATAGAGCGGTTGTGGAGCACTTCACTCACGATGCGGACCTGCTCAAAGTATTTCTTGTTGGAGTTGGAGTGGTTGGCGTCCACGATGCAGGCCGGATGGAGCAGTTCCATTTTCTCGTACATCTCATGGAGACGGATCAGGTCTTCATAATGGTAGTTGGGGATGGCGACGCCGCGCTTGTTGACCGCACCCCGGAGGATGACATGAGTCAGCGGATTGCCGGTGGTGTCCACCTCCCATCCCCGGTGGGTAAAGTGGTGGGGATGCTGCGCCGCGTAGACAGAGTTGAGCATCACAGAGAGGTCGCCGCTGGTGGGGTTTTTCATGCCGCTGGCTACGTCGAAGCCGCTGACCGTCAGGCGGTGCTGCTGGTCTTCCACAGAGCGTGCGCCGATGGCGACATAGGAAAGAAGGTCGTCCACATAATCCCAGTTCTCCGGGTAGAGCATTTCGTCGGCTGCGGAGAGACCGGTTTCCTCGATGGCCCGCAGGTGAAGCTTTCGCACCGCGATGAGGCCGGCGACCATGTCCGGCTTTGCTTCCGGATCCGGCTGCGTGGCAATTCCTTTGTATCCCTCACCGGTGGTGCGGGGTTTGTTGGTGTAGATGCGGGGGATGAGAATCAGGCGGTCTTTCGTCTGCTCATTTACTTTTGCCAGCCGATGTATGTAATCCATGACCGGCTCCTCGCTGTCGGCGGAGCAGGGACCGATGATGACAAGGAATTTGTCGGATTCCCCGCGGATGACTGCTCCAATCTCAGCGTCCCTGGCTTCTTTTAATTCCTTTAAGGAAGAACTCAGAGGGAATTCCTTTTTAATCTGTGCCGGTGTCGGCAGTTCTTTTAAATATTGAAAGCTCATAATCTGTATCCTTTTATAATAGTTTAGTGAATGGATTGCGTCAGGATGCAATAATTTCGTCTTTGATCTGTGCCACGGGCATATCCTGTCCGGTCCAGCATTTGAAGGAAGCTGCTCCCTGGAAGAGCATCATGCTCAGACCGTTATAAACCGGGCAGCCGACCTCTTTGGCCATCTCATAAAGCTTTGTCCGGCGCGGGTTGTATACGATGTCATAGACAACCAGATCCGGGCGAAGAAGGGAAGCATCCGGAATCGGGCAGGCATCCGCGCCCGGAGCCATCCCGACGCTGGTGGCGTTGACCAGTATGGCGCTGTCCGCAAAGCTTTTCCGCATCTGGTCAGTGTCGGCGAAATCATAGACATTAACGATGCAGCCGGTGCGCTTCTGCACTTTTTTTGCGAATGCGACGGTTATTTCATATACCTCCGGACGTTTTCTCCGGAAAATATCAATCTGTGCCACACCGTCTAAGGAAGCCTGGCTGATGATGGAAGTGGCTGCGCCGCCCGCGCCGAGAATGGACATCTTTTTGCCGATGATGTCGTGCCCATAGTCCTGAACGGAGTGCATAAAGCCGGCGCCGTCGGTGGTGTGGCCGGTCATACGGCCGTCTTTTAAAATGACGGTGTTGCAGGCTCCCGCGAGCTGTGCAGCCGGGGTCAGCTCGTCCATGTACTTTACGATTGCGGTTTTATAGGGCATGGTCACGTTGTAGCCGATGGCGCCGATTTCCCGCAGTCCGTACACGACTTTTTCCAGGTCAGATTGGCCGATGTCGAACGCAAGGTAAACATAATCCAGTCCCAGTGCCTGAAAGGAAAGGTTGTGCATTTTCGGGGAGATGCTGTGGGCGATCGGACTCCCGATCAGCCCGGTGAGCCCGGTTTTTCCTGAAATTTCCATAAATATGAATCCTCTCTTTTCCTGTTTCCTGCCCGGAATACGGTCATGATACGCTGCTGGATGACAAAGATTGCTTTGCGGCAGTTTCCAGACTTTTTTGTAAAACATTGTATTAACCTTTAGAATAAAACATAGAAGAAATAAAGTCAATGACTTGCGTCTTTTTCGCTGGTACGCTATACTGTGAATGGCTGAGTTCATTATGATGCCGGGCGTATTCCGGATGAGAGTTGTCTCAGCATTTAAATTCAGCAGCAGTCGGGGGATATGCTGCAGACAGAGAGAAGGGACAGAATCTATGCAGGGATCGATCAATATAAAAAACATCTGTATCGGAGAAGGCCGGCCGGTGATTTGCGTGCCGGTGGTGGAAAAGGATGCGGCAGCTGTTGTGAAAAAGATTGACGAGCTGGTGCAAAAGCAGGTACAGATGATAGAATGGCGCGTGGATTGTTTTGATCAGATCGGGGAGCCGGAGCAGGTAAAAGCAGTTCTGGAGGAGATTCGTCCTCTGGTGAAAGATACGGTGATGCTTTTTACCATCCGCACGGCAAAGCAGGGCGGCAATGCCTCTCTGGAGGAGAAAAAAATCCTTTATCTGAATGAGCTTGCGGCAAAGAGCGGCAGTATTGACCTGGTTGACCTGGAGTTTTTTGAGGCGACAAGACCGGAGCGGGAAATCCGCCGGCTTCAGCGCATGGGGGTGCATGTGATCGCTTCCCACCATGATTTTCATGCCACGCCGGATGACCGGATCCTGCGTATGCTGATGGATCAGATGAAGCAGGGCGGGGCGGATATCGCAAAACTGGCGGTGATGCCAGATTCGGTGGACGATGTCCTGCGGATACTGAAGCTGACCAATGATATGAAGCAGAAGTACCCGACGCTTCCGATTATCACGATGTCCATGGGAGGAACCGGCGTGATCAGCCGCATCGTGGGGGAGACCGTGGGCTCCTGTGTTACCTTTGGCGCGGACGGGGAAGTCTCGGCGCCGGGACAGATGCAGATGGATACGCTGGGGAGTATACTGGATGCGCTGCATAAAAGTATCGGATGATGAGGAGACAAGAGAATGAAGAAGCATATTTTTCTGATTGGATTTATGGGTGTCGGGAAGAGTACCGTATCCAGATCGTTAAAACGCCTGATGCGGGCGGAGGAGATTGATATGGATGCGGCGATTGTCCGGAAATGCGGCATGTCAATCAGCGAAATGTTTGAAAAATTCGGAGAACCGTATTTCCGCGATCAGGAGACGGAGATGATAAGACAGATTGCCGTGCATAATCCGGCGGTGGTCTCCTGCGGCGGCGGATGTGTTCTGCGTGATGAGAATGTCTCCCTGATGAAAGAGAGCGGGACGATTGTCCTGCTGACGGCTACCCCGGAAACGATATACGGGAGAGTGAAGAATTCAAAGTCCAGACCGATTTTAAACGGTCATATGGATGTGGATTACATAGCGGGTCTGATGGAGAAACGACGGCCGGCCTATGAGGGAGCCTGTGATTTTAAAATAGCGACAGACGGAAAACGGCCGGACCGGATTGCCCGGGAGATCCTGGACCGCACGGGCGCATCGGGGGCAGCTGCAGGCGGTATGCGCTGAGAGCGCAGAGCCGGAGAATCGCGGTAATTATTTAATTACATAAAAAGTTTAGCGAAGGAGGAATTGAGTTATGATCACATTAATTATCGGTCTTATTATCTGGATCGTATGCCTGGTTCTGAATATTAAGATCGCGCAGAACAAGAACAGAAGCGTTGCCGCATGGGTAGTGCTGAGTGTGTTTTTCTCATGGATTGTCCTGATCATCAATCTTTGTTTACCGCCGAAACAGGCATAAGAAGAGAAAAAGAAAAAGCTGTGTGCAGATGCGTTGGCATTTGTACACAGCTTTTTTCTGCGCAATCGCACGCGCGGTGAGACGCAAGCGATACTTTTAATGCAACCGGCGGGAATCGAACCCACATTACAGGAGTCGGAGTCCTGCGTTCTATCCGTTAGACTACGGTTGCCTCTGAAACACACAGCGACAATCAGTGGAATTGTCGCTGCGGTAAGAGCTTCGAATGGGACTCGAACCCACGACCTACGCATTACGAGTGCGTCGCTCTAC
>JAJQCB010000167.1 GCA_021203005.1 Clostridiales bacterium
TACAAGTTCAGTGCACAGAGCGAAAAATATATTTTTTAACACAGAAAAAGTAAGAAGAATTCAGAGACAAACAGCAATCTCCGAAATATCAAAAAGAGAGGAGAGCAAGATGGAAAATAATGTAAGTACGATCAAACCTGAGGAAAGAAAACGACTGGCGCTGAAGTTTTTTGTCGCATCCGCCATTGGTCTGGCCCTGTTCGTGGTGCCGATTAACAATAACGGCGACTGGACCATTGCGATCAGCATCATCAGTACCTTTATCAAAAACCTGATCAAACCCTATGTCCCGCCGGTGATGACGGTTGTGTATGCCATCTCCGCGATCGGCGCTTTGTGGGCGAAGTTCTGCAAGCCGGAGATCGTTACGAAGAACCGCCTGTTGAAGAATCTTTTTGTCACATCCTGGGGATATATCATTATCCGCTGCCTGGCGGTGGTCATCGCCGTGATGGTGCTGTTCCAGGTGGGACCCGAGGCGATCATCTCGGAAAGCACGGGGACGAACGTTCTGACGAAGGTGATTCCCAACTCGATCACTCTGCTCAGTCTGTGTGCCTTTGCGCTGCCGCTGCTCCTCGAATTCGGACTACTTCAGTTTGTTGGCATTATGCTGAACAATCTGTTCCGCAAGGTGTTTCATCTGCCGGGCAATGCCGCAGTCGACTGCATTTCTTCCTGGCTCGGCGGCGCTAATATGGCAGTTGTTCTCACGGACTCGCAGTATGTCAACGGCGTTTACACGAGAAGAGAATCTGCAATCATCATGTCGTGCTTCTCCGCGGGGTCAATCTCCAGCGCGCTGGTTCTCCTGAGCTACGGCGGTATCGAAGACCTCTTTGTTCCGTTTTATCTGCTGGTGACAGCCCTAGGTATGGTTTCAGCGGTTGTCTTCTCCCGGATCCCGCCGCTGTCCACATACAAAGACACCTATTACAATAACAACGACCAGTCCATTAAAAATGTGATTCCGGAGGGATACACAAAAACACAGTGGGCGTATGAATGCGCGCTGATGCGGGCCAAACAGTCTTATACCTTGAAGTCCTATTTCAGGGATGGATTCACGACCGTGTTTCAGGTGACTCTCAAGGTTTCACCGGTTCTTCTCACTGTGGGAACCTTCGCTCTGATCCTGTCGGAATATACAAATGTGTATTATTATCTTGGACTTCCGTTTATGCCGTTCTTTAAGCTGATCGGCGTGTCCGAGGCGACTGCGGCGGCGGGAACGATTATGGCAGGATTTGCAGACAATTACATTCCTTCCATCATTGCCGGAACCACCGTACAGTCTGCCTATGCGAAATTTGTCATTGCGCTGGCGTCCTACAACGCGATCATTTACATGACGGGAAATGGTTCTGTCATGATGCAGTCGGAGACAGAAGTTCCGTTCTGGCATTGCTTTGTGATCTTCCTTGAAAGAACGATTTTTACAATCGTTGTCGGTGGATTGCTGGCGAAACTGTTGTTCTTATAAATAGGAAGATATCGTGCAAGTTGAGGGGGCATGAATATGTATCAGAATGCATTTAAAGAAAAACTGAAGGATCCCAATGAGGTCTGTACCATGGTGCAGATGAAGGGAAACTGTGATTTTGCGGAAATGGCGGGCCGCGCGGGCTTTGACGCGATCCTGCTGGATTGTGAGCACAGTGAGCTGTCTATGTCGGACGTAAAGGCCTTTGTCCGGGCTGCACAGTGCGGCGGCGCAGAGGTACTGATCCGTGCCTGGAAGAATGACCCGGATCTGGTAGCCCGGTATCTGGATACCGGAGCCGCGGGCATCCTGTTCATTGATATCCGGACGAAGGAGGATGCCATCCGTGCGGTGGAGTCGGTGAAATACGCTCCCTGGGGAAAACGCGGTCTCTCCGGGAGTCGTGCTAATAATTATGGGTTCGGTATTACTCTGGGACAGCATGTACAGGAGGCCAATGACGCGACGATCGTGGCCCTGATGATCGAGAGCCGGGAGAGTATTGAAAATCTCGAGGAGATCGCCTCTGTGCCGGGCGTCGACCTGTTCTGTCTGGGACCGACGGATCTGAGCTGTGATCTGGGGCATCCGGGGGAATCGAGACATCCGGAGGTGGCCGAGTGGGAGAGCCGGGCCTACGAGATCGCGGCGAAGGCGGGCATTCCCATGGATTCGATCTTCCGGCCCGGAAGCATGGATATCGAAGAAGAAATGGCGCGGGGGCGGCGTGTAATGACGCTCTCTCTCACCAGCATGGTGGCGGACGGATACCGTCAGTTTATCCGGGGATGTTCCCGCCGGAAGACAGCGAAGAAAGCCGCATCCGGAGACATCCTGTATATCAAATAGTTAAGCGGCATAATGCCGTTTCCTATAAACTTCTCCTTATTATAGACAAAGCCGGACGAACAAGATATCGCTCTGTTCGTCCGGTTTTGCTTATGCGCAGGGCTGCGTGAGGAATTTTTCCGGCTGGCGCCGGACGCAGCCCGCGCAGGCGAGTAAGAGGCGGGAAAGCCGCCTCTTACTCGATTTCAGGAATTCAGAATCCCTTTCCTCCGCAGCTCCCGCACGGTCGCCCACACCGCATAGAGTGTCGCCAGGACCTCGGAGACCCAGAATGCAGGCCGGAGGCAGTGGGAAAGATTTTTCAAGCACTTTTAACCTGAAACTTGCGAAGGGAGGACGCTTATGGTATTCTTGCTTTGAG
>JAJQCB010000023.1 GCA_021203005.1 Clostridiales bacterium
AGCTGACTGCTGTAGCTGGTCGCCGTGATCACAATAGGAACCATAGACATAGAGTCGTCAATATTTTCCATGTTTGCCACTGCCTTGAAATCCGAAGCCGACAGATTTTCCACAATCGACCTCTGGCCGGTCACAGTAAAGGATATCGTATCGGTATCGTCCAGCACCTCGTAAGTCTTCCCGATATCTGTCAGATATTCCGTGTTAACAATATCTACAGAAACGGAAAAGGAAACCGATTTTTCAGGATCTTCCACATTGACAATCACCAACCAGAGAATAACAGCAAATACAATGCTGAGAATCTTCAACCAGAAATTGTTTGTGACCAGTCCGGCCAGTTTCTTCAGCATATGCCTCACCCTCCTGTCAGTTTTTTCTTAATTCTTTGCCGGAGAGTCTCCGTCTGCACATTCATTTTAGCCGCAAACATAAGCTTATTTTTCAGGAAATCCGCATCAACATTGCGGTACAGAGTTCCATCCATGGCGATGGATACAGCTCCGGTCTCCTCGGAAACCACAATCGTAACGGAATCACTGACTTCGCTGATCCCCAGCGCAGCACGGTGTCTCGTTCCCAGCTCCTTGCTCAATCCCATATCATTGGAAAGCGGCAGATAGCAGGTGGCGGATACAATCCTGTCCTCACGCACGATCACAGCACCGTCGTGAAGCGGCGTATTGTGCTCAAAAATATTGATCAGAAGCTGACTGGAAATTTTAGAATCCAGCGCGATGCCGGTACGAATATACTCATCCAGCTGCTCCCGCCTCTCAATTACAATCAGTGCACCGGTCTTCACCTTCCCCATCTCATAGGAAGCATTCACCATCTCGGAGATCGTCTGCTCTGAAAAACGCATGGAGGGATCCCTGCCAAGATCAAACAATTTTCCAAAGAAACTCTTTCTCCCCAGATTTTCCAGTGCTTTCCTGAGTTCCGGCTGAAAAATAATGACCAGCGCCACAACGGCAACATTTGCCAGTCTTCCTGCAAGCCACAGCATGACATTGAGCTGAAAAACAGCCATCAGTACAAGAAAAATCAGAATGACTATAATTCCGCGAAGCAATGCCCAGGCGCGCGTATTTTTAATCCAGGCAAGTATATAATAGACCACGATCGCAATGATAATGACCTCGACCACATCTGCAATGGCAATCGATCTGGGCAGATTCAGCCAGGAGAAGTATTTATCTATAACAGCATACAGACTTGCCGCCATCTCCCTCATTGCCGCACTCCCTTTCTAAACACTTCATAACTGTTTCACATCCTCACAGTCACAACAATTCTTCGCGTTCCGGATTACTCATTAAATTCCCGCAGCACCTGTTCTTCCAGCGTATCTTCTTTCTCCGCCTCCGGAGTTCTGCTTTTCTGGCCTTTTTTATGGCGGGATTTCTTTTTGTGAATATACTTTACTTTCTTATCCTCCGGCATCACAAATGCCTTTGGCACCGCTTTTACATAATAAAAATACTCATCATCCTCAAACTGTACATGTTCGACACGGGAATAATCCAGGCTCCTCGTCATAAAAGCAAGCCCAAGCGCAATCAGCAAAGATACCACACATCCGACCAAAACACCGGGCACCGCCTGCGTGTTGCCCAGATAAACCTCGCCGACTCCGATGGCAACCAGCTGTACCACAATGCCGACCACTACGGAAGCCAGATACGACTGGTCAACCGGCAGCTTCCGGACACAGTATACTGCAATTGCTGCGACTGCAAACGCCCCCAGATAGAGGTACATTTCCCTGTCTGTCAGAATCTCCGTCACCGCCAGCGTGATAATACTCTGCGTGCTGATTTCGTTCGCAGAGGAAAACAGGGCGGAGCTCTCCGTCACATGCCTCATCAGGAAATACGTCACCTCTCCGCATACTACGGAAACCACCGTATACGGCCGCTCCAGCAGTCCGCTGGCCACCGGCATTACATACGGAATACCAATGACACTGAGCAGCGGGGTCAGAATCGCGTACAGGCCCTTTCTGGTTGAAAACCGGAAGTAAACACAGAACAGAATGACAAAAATCATTGCCGTCACCAGACAGAGGATATTGGATAATGCATAAAACTGAAGCAAAATCAGCACTGCCGCAAAAAACAGCATCAATCCCCCAGGAGAAAATGAGCAGAGCAGCGCAAGAATCAGCGCAATCGGATAATCCGACAGCGCTTTCATATAGCCTGTCGAAGAATTGATCAGCGAGAAAGCGGCAAACGCGATCGCAAAACGGACCGCAGCCAGCACATAAATCTCAAAACGCCCGACAAACCGGTAAATCTGTTCTCTTATTTTCAGCAACTGAACCATCTTTCCTCCTGTCTGATCCCTGCAGCCATGACATAGACGCATAGCCGCTGATCATCACATCAGTCTGTCTCCTCACGGGAATTCTCAGACGATGCGTAAGATTTGCGCAGGCGCTTCAGATAGCGAAGGTAAAGGTGTCTCTGTCTCTTACATTGATTAAAACGCACCACTGCTGTCAAGGCACAAATGGTCAGATAAATGACCATAAAAATACCATACCCCTTTAAAACCTTTACCAAAAACGCGGTATACTGCGCGTCTGCAAAAAAGGTATTCAGATCATCCCAGATATAGCCAAGCCACAAAACCATGATGGCAACAAAACAGATCGTGCCCATAAAAAA
>JAJQCB010000076.1 GCA_021203005.1 Clostridiales bacterium
GTATTATTCCATATATCATGGATATCATATCATTTTTTTGTATATGGGTCAAATTTTTCCAAACTTAACACATCGGGCACTTCCAAACCTTCCCTGAAATTTATAAAATAAATACCCGATATATATCTTCCAGTACCTCTATATTGCTGTCTGGAGAGTACAGCTCCTCATAAGTTTTCCGGGCGTTATCATTCCATGCAGTGCTGCTGCTTTCAAATTTATTTACCGCGGAAATCAGCGCTTCCTCCGAATCACCGGAAAACCTGATACCTGTCACGCCCTCTTTCACGAGGCTGGATATATTCTCCCGATTCCCGGCCAGCACCGGGACTCCGGCTGCATACGCCTCGATCACCATCATGCCAAACGATTCATAGCATTGGGAGTTTACAACAACCGCCTTCGTGTGTGAAAGCAGCTCATTCAACTCATCATGCGGCACGAATCCCAGAAAGCTGATATTACTGTAAGATTCATACCGATGTCTCATCTCGTCAAGCATTGGCCCGGTGCCTGCCAACAGTAGTTTCCTGCCCAGCATTTTGCAGAAGGCAGCGGCAATCTTATCCACTCCTTTTTTGGCCTCAATTCTGCCGATATAGAGATAATAACGGTCATCCTGATGTTCACAGTCAGGATCGTAAGTAAAATTCGGCTTCACAAAGACCTGCTCCGGTCTGATCTGCTTCAGCTGCAAAAGCTTCTCCCTGTTAAACTCCGTCAGACAGATGTAATGAATCTTTCCATAGGTTCCCAGTATTCTGTGAACCTTCGTGCTGACCACGCAGACCAGTGTCTGCAGCCTGCTCCCTCTATAACAGCTATGCCTGAGGGCGCAGCCGAGGCCATGCTCCACGCAGTCCTCGCAGATATGTCCGTCGCGATAAAAAGTGGCTCCCGGACAGAGCAGGCGAAAATTGTGTACAGTCTGGACGACCAGCACGCCGCAGGAAAACGCCGCGTAATAGACGGACGGACTGATCAGATTCAGCGTGTTGTGAACATGAACAATGTCGATCTTCTTTTCCCGGATGAGCCGCTTCACATCCCGGTAGGTTTTCGGATTAAACACGGTAGTAAGCGGAAGCAGCAGCTTCCGCGCTGCGGACATCGTCTTCAGCTCCGCATTGCTCCTGCTGTAAAATGTCACTTCATGGCCATGCTCTTCGAGCAGTTTTTTCTCATTGGCGACCACGGTGTCCTCGCCGCCCGGGATCTGGTAGTAGTTGTGGACGATTAAAACCCTGTATTTCTCCTCCATGTCAGCTACTTCCCCCTCACCCCGGCCTGCCAGATGAATGTGAAATTTGTGCTCCAGTATTTCCCGAACAGCCGCCGCGGCTCCTGGATCAGCCGGTAGACCCACTCGAGATTGCATCTCTGCATCCATTCCGGCGCTCTGGCAATATTACCGGCATAGTAGTCAAAGCCGGCGCCTACGCCGCACATGAGGCCGCTCACGCGTCCCAGGTGCTCGTGCATCCATCTCTCCTGCCTGGGGCAGCCGAGGCCCACCCAGACGAAATCAGGGCACGTCTCGTTAATTCGTTCCACAGCCAGCCTGTCCTCCTCCTCCGTCAATGGGCGGAAGGGCGGGCTGTACATGCCGACGATCCCGAGTCCCGGATATATTTCGAGAAGCCGTTCTTTCATCCTCTCCAGCGTCTCTTCCGTGGAGCCGTAAAAATAATGCCGCCAGCCCTTCTGCGCACTCATACGGAAGATCTCGCCCATGTAGCCCGGGCCGGTGACCCGCTGCATCCCGCTGCAGCCGCGCCGTCTGCCGACCGTGGACAGCGGCCCGCCGTCCGGCATGCACAGAGCCGAATCATTCAGCACCCCGCAGAACTCCGGATCCCGGTACGCGGTGACGTCGGAATACACATTTACCGCACAGATCGCGTCGCCGCGGAGCTTCTCCATATTTTCCTGTGTAAAGGCAAGCAGCCAGTCCATGTCAATCGCCGCGATCTCCACCCCCAGAATTCTGCAGGTGGGGATGAGAGATTTATCAATTGTCCGTTGGAATGTCCTGCCTGTCTGTTTGATCATCATAGCATTCTCCACAAAAGATGTCAAAAATTTAAATTTTTAACGGATACATCATAGCACGATTCCCCATTGAGGTCAATTTTATCGAGGAATCTCCCATTTTTCATATGTTGCAAAGAGCTTCTTCTGGGCTATAAAAATCCGACATTTTTTGACATATATATCGTGGTAACTACCGTTTATTTTAGTTAAAATTACTAGGCCGTATGTTAAATACGGGTAAAATACAATCAAGAGGAAGGGTGTTCAAATGAAAAAATCCAACCGGGAGTTAAACGTCTATGTAGGTACCTATGCACACGAATTTCGTATGCGAAACGACATCTCGCAGGAACAGATGGCTGAACTTTTGCACATCTCCACAAGGTTCTATCAGGCGCTTGAATATGGCATTCATGGAATGGGCGCGCAGACAATCTGCAGACTGCTGATACTGCTCTCGGAAGAGGAGCAACTCGCTTTTATAGCCGAGATTGCAAAAATCAATCTATGAACGGCAGTATTATGGAAGAAGGCTCCTATTGCAGGGAGACTTTCTCCATGTGCTGCTTTAGATCCAGTCAGGTGATTACGGATTATACGTCCCGCATGCATCCCTCACCCCCATA
>JAJQCB010000250.1 GCA_021203005.1 Clostridiales bacterium
CCGGTAATCATCAGATGCTCTTTCGCCCGCGTGATTCCCACATAACAGATACGCCGCTCCTCCTCGATATCCATCGGATCCTCAGACGTGATCGACATGAAACTCGGGAAAAGTCCGTCCTCCAGGCCGGACAGGTATACATTCGGGAACTCCAGTCCTTTGGCACTATGTAAGGTCATCAGCGCTACATAATCGCTGCCGTCTTCCAGATTGTCGATATCTGCCACCAACGCCACCTCTTCCAGGAAACCGGAAAGCGTCGGCGTCTCATCCGACTCCTCGTAAGAGACGACCTTGCTGATGAGCTCGTCAATGTTTTCAATCCGTGCCCGGGTCTCGTCAGTGTCCTCCGCTTCCAGGTCAGCCACATATCCGGTATCCTCGATCATCTCCTCCACCAGTGTTTCCAGGCTCACATAGGGAAGCTTGCTTCGCAGCGTCTGGATAAACGTGACAAAGGGACGCACTTTGGAGGCCGCCGCGTTTTTGATGGTCGGGATATCCTCCACCTGCTTCAGCGCCTCATAAAAGCTCAGTTCATTCTGATCTGCAAACTCCTGCACCCGGTTGATCGTTGTGGCGCCGATTCCGCGTTTCGGCACGTTGATGATACGCTTTACAGCCAGGTCGTCGCTGGCGTTATCAATTGTTTTTAAATAAGCCAGAATATCCTTGATTTCCTTCCGCGAATAGAAATTCACCCCGCCGAAAATCTTATACGGAATATTCTCATTGATCAGCCGTTCCTCCAGCAGACGGGACTGGGCGTTGGTCCGGTATAAAATCGCACAGTCGCCGTAGGAATAACCTCCCCGCCGCACCATCGACTGGATGCTGTAAGCGATCACCTGCGCCTCCTCATAAGCGGTGTCCAGCTGTCGGAACGTGATTTTCGCTCCGCCTTCCTGCCGCGTCCACAGGGCTTTCTCTTTCCGCCCCCGGTTGTTTTTGATCACCGCGTTGGCCGCGTCCAGAATATTCTGGGTGGAACGGTAGTTTTCCTCCAGCTTAATCACCGCCGCGTCCGGGAAATATTTTTCAAAGTGCAAAATGTTGTTGATATTCGCACCGCGGAATTTATAGATGGACTGGTCGTCGTCGCCCACCACGCAGAGATTCTGATACTTCCCCGCCAACAGCCGGATCAGATGAAACTGCGCCGTGTTCGTGTCCTGGTACTCGTCCACCATGATGTAGCGGAATCTCTCCTGATAATACGCCAGCACCTCGCTGCTGCTCTTGAACAGCTCCACGCACTTCATGATCAGATCATCAAAATCCAGGGCGTTATTGCTCTTTAACACCTGCTGATACTCCCGGTAAACCTGCGCCTGCCGTTTCAATTTGATATCCGAACCCGACTGCAGAGCAAATTCCTCCGGCGAGACTAACTCATCCTTCGCAGAGGAAATCACGTTCAGGAACATTTTTTCCTTATATAACTTAGTATCGATCTGCAGCCGCCTGCAGACATCCTTCATCACCGTCTTCTGATCATCCGCATCATAGATGGTAAAATTATTGGAAAACGCAAGATGATCGATATGGCGGCGCAGAATGCGGACACAGGCAGAGTGAAACGTGCTGACCCAGATGCTTTCAGAACCGAATCCCACCAGGTCGTCAATCCGCTCGCGCATCTCGCCGGCCGCCTTGTTCGTAAACGTGATTGCCATGATATTGTAGGGATTGACTCCCTTTTCCTCAATCAGGTAAGCGGCGCGGTGCGTCAGCACGCGGGTCTTCCCCGAACCAGCTCCCGCCAGGATCAGCACCGGCCCCTCTGTCTGAAAGACTGCCGCCCGCTGCTGTTCATTCAGTGTATCGTATTTATTCAAAGTATCCTCCTGTTTCTCCCAAAAAAAGTGTCGATTTGCGGCAGGTCTGCCCTGCGGGTACTTCGCGCGCAAGCGGCTGCAAAGCAAAAGAGTGTCGCTTGAACCCCTGCCTTATCCAGACAATTCGATCATCTATAAAAAATCCAGTCTGTCAATCGATCTCCCTCATACACCAGCTTCAGCGAAAAAAATTCCTTATCACCGCCCAGCCGGTTCAGGAACAGCCGGTCTCCTTCCCAGAGGTTCAGACCACAGACTTTCTCTTTCGGCACCCACTCCAGGACGCCCTCGTCACAATCACGGAGTTTCATCTTTGTTTTGCCGGCGACAGCTCCGTTTCCATGCATACTTTTTCCCGCAGACGACAAATTCTGTTTTACTTCTGATTCCTCTGCATCACCGTCTATCGCTGACCCAGCCTCAGGCAATTCCTCTGCATCACCGTCTATCGCTGGCCTAGCCTCCGACAATTCCGCCGTAAACAGATGCATGTATTCCGTCTCCCACTCATCGGAGACAAAGGTGACAATCCCGCGGAAATCGTATTCCGTCAGAGTCAGTCCGGTCTCCTCGTACACCTCCCGCAGCATACACTCTTCCGGGCTCTCACCGTCCTCAAACTTTCCGCCCACGCCCAGCCATTTGTCGTGACTCTGATCATGTTCTTTTTTCGTGCGGTGGAGCATCAGATACGCTCCATCCTGCTCAATATAACACAGTGTCGTCAGCCGCATTTAAAACATCCCCTTAAAAAGCGCGTCAAACTCCCGGTCAAATTCCTCTGCTGCGGAATTGTTCTGCCCGGATGCTTCCCCCTGCTTCCTGTCAGAATTCTGTTCCGATTGTCCGGGTGCCTTCACCGTCCCCGGACCTCCATTCTGTTTCGGCTGCCCCATTCGTCTCTGACTGTTGCCGCACATCATTTGTGCTGCGCATTCATGGCTCGAAATTCGCACTGCCTTGTCCGGACTGCCGTCCTTCACATCTGCCTCATCCTCATGCAATGTCTCCAGCTCATCCATCCAGATCCGTGCACAGGCGTCGGACGGCATCCGCAGATCTCCCCGCGGGGATACGGCCACCGTGCCGACTTTCGGTCCGTCCGGCAGACAGGAACGCTTAAACTGCTGGCTGAAAAATCTCCGGTAAAAAGTTCGCAGCCACTTTTCGATTGTCTCATCCGTATAGGTTCCGGCAAACGCATACTTTGCCAGGCGATAAATTTTTTTCGGCGTGCAGCCGAACCGAAGCACATAATACAGGAAAAAGTCGTGGAGTTCATAAGGTCCGACAATATCTTCCGTCTTCTGGGATATTTTCCCGTCTTCCGGCGGCAGCAGCTCCGGGCTCACCGGCGTATCCAGCACATCCAGAAGCACCCGCGTAAGCTCAGCGTTTTCACAGGTATCCGCATAATACCGCACCAGGTGCCGCACCAACGTCTTCGGCACGGAAGCGTTGACGCCGTACATGGACATATGGTCCCCGTTGTAAGTCGCCCAGCCCAGCGCCAGCTCCGACATGTCGCCGGTTCCGATGACCATGCCGCCCAGCTTATTCGCGATATCCATCAGAATCTGCGTGCGCTCCCTGGCCTGCCCGTTTTCATAGGTCACATCGTGAACACTCTCATCCTGTTCAATATCCCGGAAATGAATCCGTACCGCATCGGCGATCCGCACCTCTTTAAAAGTCGCATTCAGAGAGCGAATCAGGCTCACTGCATTCTCATAAGTCCGGTCTGTCGTGCCGAAGCCCGGCATCGTAACCGTGAAGATTCCGCTGTGATCCATCCCCAGCAGGTCAAACGCTTTCGCCGTGACCAGAAGCGCCAGTGTGGAATCCAGCCCGCCGGAGATACCGACCACAGCCGCCCGGCAGTTCGTGTGCTCCAGACGTTTTTTCAGCCCCATGGCCTGAATCATGAAAATCTCCTCGCACCGCTTTTCTCTGTCCGCCTTTTTCCCTGGCACGAAAGGAGCCGGGTCTACAAACCGGGTCAGCGGCGTCGTTTTTTCTTTCAGGTTAAATTCCGCCGTGAGATATATCATATCGGAGGCTCCGAATGTGGACATCCTCCGTCTCTCCTCATTCAGCCGCTGCACATCAATCTCCGAATAAATGCTTTCGTTGACAAAACGCCGGCTCTCCGCCAGCATCACGCCGTTCTCCGCGATCAGATTGTGTCCGGAATATACCACATCCTGGGTCGACTCCCCATCCCCCGCGCTGGCGTACACATAGCCGCAGATCAGACGGGCCGACTGCCCTCCCACCAGATCTCTGCGATAGATATCTTTTCCGGTCGTCTCATCGCTGGCGGAAAGATTGACAATCAGCGTTGCTCCGGCCAGAGCCAGTCCGATGCTCGGCGGGTCCGGCGCCCACAGATCTTCACAGATCTCCGCGCCGATACGCAGCCCCGGCATTTGTCTGCAGGAAAAAAGCATACGCGTTCCCATGGGAACGATATGGTCGTCGTCCAGACGGACCGGCACCGGCTCCTCCATACCTTTGGTAAAATGGCGCAGCTCATAAAACTCATTGTAAGTGGGAATATGTGTCTTCGGCACCAGCCCCAGGATTACTCCACCGCAGATCGCCGCCGCCACATTGTATAGCTTGCCGTTGTATTCTAACGGAAGCCCCACAAAGATAATGGCGTCCGTCTTCTCTGAAAAAGATGCGATGTCAATCAGAGCCTGCCTCGCCTCCCGCAGCAAAAGCTCCTGGTAGAACAAATCATTGCAGGTGTAGCCGGTGATACAGAGCTCCGGGAACACCATCACCTGGGCTTCCTCCCCTCCAGCCGCGTCGATCAGCTCACAGATTCTTTCTTTATTATATTTGGGATCCGCCACTTTAATCTTCGGTGTCAGCGCGGCGACCCTGATAAACCCGTTTTTCATTTTTGCAAAATCTCCTCCAGTTCTTCCACGGCAAATGTGTATGCCGTATTGCACATATCACATTTTACCTCGATGGATTCTCCCTCTTTTATCAGCTCCCGAAGGTCATCTTTGCCCAGGCTGATCAATGCCTTTTTCACCCGCTCTTTTGAACAGTTGCAATAGAAAGATGCCGGGATTTTTTCTGTGATTTCCAGGCCAAAATCCCCCAGAATATACTCCAGAAGTGTCTCCGGCGTATGCCCCTGCTCCAGCAGGTCTGTCACGGAAGAAATCTGCCCGATTTTCTGCTCCAGCGCATCAATAACCGCGTCGTCGGTAAACGGCATCAGCTGAATGATAAAACCGCCGGCCTGCTTTACCGTGTTGTCCCGGTTCATCAGAATACCCAGACCTACAGAGGACGGAATCTGCTCTGATGTGGCAAAATAGTACGTCAGATCCTCCGCAATCTCACCGGTCTGCAAAGCAATCTGCCCCACATAAGGCTCCTTTAAACCCATATCTTTGATGACACTCATCCGGCCGGCGCCCACCGCGCCGCCCACGTCCAGCTTGCCGTTCTTTGGCGGCAGAATCACATCCGGAACCATCGGATACCCCTTGACATGTCCGTGGGAATCCGCCGTCACCGTCATCCCGCGCAGCGGACCGCCGCTCCGGATCTGAATCGTGAGCAGATCCTCCTCCCCTTTCATCATAACGCCCATCATCACCGCGCCGCTGAGCAGCCTGCCCAGAGCCGCCGTGACCACCGGGCTTGTATTGTGCCGCTGCCGCGCTTCCTCCGAAATCTCCCGGGAAGTGACAGCAAAGGCGCGGATGGCGCTGTCCGCCGCCGTCGCCCTGACAATATAATCTGTACTCATTTTGTTCTCCTCATATCATCCGATGAAACATTTTCCGCAACAAAATACACGCGTTCGCACTCCGGCTCCGGCGCTTCCCGGCTGCCCTCGCCGTAAACCGCCAGCAAGCTCAAACCGGCCTCCTCAATCAACCGCTTGACACATTCCACCTCATAAGCCTTCTGATAGTGGACCTCCTCATAGCGCCGGTAAAAGCCGTTTTCCGTCTCTTTGAATATATTGATCACATACTCGTTGATCGCGCTTTCCTCATCAAAGTAATTTTCCCAGGTAAAGCATTCCCGTTCCCGGTTTTCGCAGATGTCGGTCTCACCCAGAATTTCCCGGTACTTATACACGGTATTCATATCAAAAATGAAAATCCCCTGCGGATCCAGATAACGGCGGACCAGCGAAAAAACCTGCCGCAGTTCCTCCTCTTCCAGAATATAGTTCAGAGAATCGCACAGGCAGACCGCCGCGCGCACCGTACCGTAAAGCTCCAATTCGCGCATATCCTGCTGAATATAAAGAATGTCTCTTATTCTGCTTTCGGCTTCTGCGTCCGCATTTTTCATACACTCATAAGCACTTCTATCTCCCACATCTGACCGGGGTTCAACGCCACACAGGCATTCACTATCTGCCATGCTCTCATCAACATGCTCAATTTCACCCTGTACCCTATCCTCATAACTCCGGGCAATCGCGAGCATCTCGGCGGAAACATCCACGCCGATCATGTCATAGCCCCTATCCGCCAGCAGACGCGTCATCACGCCGGTTCCGCAGCCCAGGTCCAGCACAAGCCCGTCCTTCACACCGTGTTCTGAAAGAAGACCGCATATATAGTCACACCATTCCTCATAGGGAACGTTATCCATGAAGGTATCATAAACCTCCGCAAAGCCACTGTAAATATTCATCCTCACACCCTGAATCACCTGTTCCGCCCCTGCGTCTCTGGTCCGCAATCATACTGCAATAAACCGATACCATTGCACCTGTCATGAAACTCCGGCAATCCTATGAAAATAATCACTTGAAAAACTCCGGCAATCCTATGAAAATAATCGTTTGAAAAACTCAAGGATCTTCGCAAAAAAACCGCTGGCTTTCGTCGCAATCTCATCCGTATCCATAGAACTCAGATCAAATCCCATATCTTTCAGCTTATCATAGACGCTCTGCGCCTGTTTCGCGATATTATCCCAGTCCAGATCCATGCCCTGCAGTTTTTTCAGCAGAGAAATCAGCTGGTCAATCTCATCCTGGGTCAGAGAAACCTCAAACTGCTCCGCGGCAGCCTCAATCTCTTCCTGCAGTTCTTCGTCAGTCATATCCTCGCTGTCGGCAAGCTGCTCTTTCAGATAAGCGACCATGCCCTCAACCTCGTCTGAGCTTCCTGTAGACTCCTCGATGGCTCCGGTGACTACAATCTCCTCGACAGCTCCGTCAATGACATCCTCGTCAATCTCCTCACCGGTCATCACAGAGTAGGCTTCAATGGCTCCGATCAGAGCCGCCGTGCCGGAGATGGAAAAAGGTCCTGCCACAATTACATCCGCGTCTTCCACACCGGCGGTAGCCAGCGCATTCTCATACATTCCTGATGTGCAGTAAGAAATATTCTTTGTCGTCACTGTAATCCCGCTGCCCGACTCTGCCTCCATCACCACCACGGAAGAAAGCGCGCGCGTGCCGATGGTCGAAGAGTCAATATAGGAATCCAGATATTCATGCTCCTGGTCATTCGTGACTGTGACAACATCGTAATTTTCCAGATCATCCTCTGTCAGACCGAACAGGGAGAGAACTGTCGCCCTCTCATCAGAAGAAAGATCTGCACCCAGCGCAATATAAGGTTTGTCGTCCTCATCTACCGTCACTTCTCCCTCTATTTCGGATGTCTCTGCATCGGCCGTATCTGATTCATTCGCGTATGCGTTCACGCAAAATCCCATACCCAGAGTTCCGGCCAACACCCAGGCCGCTGCTTTTTTCAAAAACATTTTCCTCATACCAATAGAATCCTCCTTCTGATTATCCATGTGTTATGTTACTATTCACAGCCTTTCCCCTCACATGCGCAAAAGCAGCCGTTTCACGTCTGACGCAGCAAAAAACGCTGCTCATCTTTTTGCTTATGTGGGTGAAGTTCCTGCTTCACAGGATACATCGATATCGGATAACAGCTTCTTACGCGCACACGCGACGACTCCTGTTATCAGATATCAATGTACTGTGAATAGTAACAATGTTAGACAAAATCCGCAATCTTAAGCTTGATCCTCGGGGTTGCATAATAGTAGTCCATCTCCGGATAATAAATAAAATCCAGAGATGCATGGTGGACACATTTTCCACGCATCGTATCCTGTGCTACTACCATATCATATTTTTCCTCCAATGATAACCTTAAATTCTCCGGATCACCGAAATACACCGCATCCAGCACTGTACCGCGCTCACTTCTCAGCCGCAGCTGGATCACCCGGCCTTCTTTTCCGCAGACCCTTACCTGTAATATCTCCAGGTTGCGGTCGGCAAATACCGGTTTCTCATTCCCCTTCCCGAAAGGTTCCAGCAATTCCAGCTCGCGGACCAGCCTCTCATGCAGATAGTCGATGGGCATCGGGACATCGATGATCACTTTCGGCTGCAGATCCTCCTCCGTCAGAGAAGTCTGTTCATTCAGCATCCGCCGCATCCGGCCGATATCCTCTTCCCGGAGGGAAAATCCCGCTGCCATGGGATGTCCGCCGAATTTGGTAAACACTTCCCTGCAGCGGCACATTTCCTCATACATGGAATATGCCTCCACAGACCGGCCGGACCCCTTGCATCCATCCTTTCCTCTGGTCACCACAAAAGCGGGACGGCCATAGGATTCCCGGATTCTGCCGGCCACAATACCCGCAAGGCTCTCATGACAGTCCGGCAAAAAAACCACGATGACTTTGTCTCTGTCGTACCCTTTCTCCTCTATCATCTGCGCCGCCTGCAGCGCCGCATGTTCTGTCATACTTTTTCTGTTTTCATTGAGCTCGATGATCTCCTGTGCCAGGACAGCCGCTTTTTTCTCATCCTCACAGAGCAGAAGCTCCAGGGATAGCTGCGCCGTCTCCAGCCGCCCGGTGGCATTGATGCACGGTCCCAGGACAAAACCGATGTGATAACACTTCAGAGCTGCCGGATCCAGATTGCGCTGCAGCATCAGCGCACGCATGCCTTTATTCCGCGTCCGGCCAAGCCGTTCCAGGCCGAGTTTCACCAGTATGCGGTTCTCTCCTTGCAGGTCCATCACATCCGTCACGGTGGCAAAACCGGCATTTTCCAGAAAATCATCCGCCTCTTCGGTGGGAATACCCGCCCGCTCGTAAAGCACCTGCGCCAGCTTAAACGCCACTGCCGCACCGCACAGCCCCGGAAACGGGTAAGCACAGTCCGCCTGCTTAGGATTAACAATGGCGTCCGCTTCGGGAAGCACCTCCCTGCGCACGCCGTCTCTCTCTTCAAAAGGAACCTCATGATGATCCGTCACAATCACAGTCATTCCCAGTTCCTTCGCTCTGTATATCTGATCTGACGCAGCAATCCCGTTGTCACAGGTCAGAATCGTGTCAATCCCGTCCTCCCAGGCCTGTGTCACCAGATGTTCATTCAGCCCGTAACCATCCCGCATACGGTCGGGAATCACAGCATCCACACAGGATGCTTTCGCGTGCTCCCGGCATCCCATTCTTTCCGGGCAATCCGACGTCATGGCAGCCGCAGGCTCTGCACTGCTGTGCCCGTGTCTCTCCGTATCATCCGCCGCTCCATTCATGGATAATTCACCGGGGGCTCCGGACACTGCCGCCTCCACTCTCCGCAGGGCTTTCAATAATATGTAAGTAGACTGTATACCGTCGGCATCGTAATCACCCAGGATCCGGATCCGCCTGCCCGCACGGATTTTCTCACACAAAATCTCCGCTGCCCGGTCCGCATCCTTCAGCAGATGCGGGTCATGCAGATCCTTCCTGGTCCCGTGCAGATACCGATCCATCCCGGCAAGCTCTGTCATACCCCGGTTGCGCATAATCCGCGCAATCACCGGGTCAACGCCGAAATGCGCGCCGATCGCGTTGAAATCCGCGCGCTTCGCGGCGATTACCCACTTTTTTTTCATTATATATGTCCCCTTGATATCAAAGCTCGCAGTTATTCACGGTCCGCGGAAACGGTATCACATCCCGGATGTTCCCCATCCCGGTCAGATACATCACACACCGCTCAAAACCAAGTCCGAACCCGGCATGGCGGGCGGAACCGTATTTCCTTAAGTCAAGGTAAAACTGATAGTCGTCCTCAGAAAGCCCCAGTTCCCGCATCCTCGCCGACAGCTTCTCATAATCGTCCTCGCGCTGGCTGCCGCCGATGATTTCACCGATCCCCGGCACCAGACAGTCCATAGCGGCCACGGTCTTTCCATCATCATTCTGCTTCATATAGAAAGCCTTGATCTCCTTCGGATAATCCGTCACAAAGACCGGGCGCTTAAATACTTCCTCTGTGAGAAAACGCTCATGCTCCGTCTGCAGATCCGCGCCCCAGGAAACCTTATACTCAAAGCGGTCATTGTGCTGTGCCAGAATATCCACAGCCTCCGTGTAGGTCACATGGGCAAAATCGGAATCCAGCACATGGTGCAGGCGCTCCAGAAGTCCCTTATCCACAAACTTATTAAAGAACTCCATCTCCTCCGGTGCCTGCTCCAGCACATAACGGATGATATATTTCAACATACTCTCCGCCAGCATCATGTCATCTTTCAGATCGGCAAAAGCAATTTCCGGCTCAATCATCCAGAATTCCGCCGCATGGCGGGTCGTGTTGGAATTCTCCGCCCGGAACGTCGGCCCGAATGTGTAAATATTCTTGAAAGCCATCGCGTAGGTCTCACCGTTTAACTGTCCGCTTACCGTCAGGTTCGTAGGCTTCCCGAAGAAATCTTTTGAATAATCAACCTTGCCTGCATCTGTCTTCGGAATGTCTGCGAGATTCATAGTCGTCACCTGGAACATCTCCCCGGCGCCCTCACAGTCGCTGCCCGTGATCAGCGGCGTATGCACATAGACAAAGTCCCGCTCCTGAAAAAACTTATGAATCGCATAGGCAATCAGCGACCGCACCCGGAACACCGCCTCAAACGTATTTGTCCTGGGGCGCAGATGCGAAATCGTTCTCAGATACTCAAAGGAATGCCGCTTTTTCTGCAGCGGATAATCCGGCGTCGAAGCACCTTCAATGATCACCTCAGCACTCTGAATCTCAAACGGCTGTTTCGCCTGGGGCGTTGATACCAGCCGACCGGTCACAATGACAGCAGCACCCACATTCAGCTTTGCCACCGCCTCAAAATTATCAAGTCCATCCCCAAATACTACCTGAAGAGGTTCAAAAAAGGTCCCGTCATTCACCACCATAAATCCAAAGGTTTTTGAGTTGCGGATGCTGCGCACCCACCCACCGATGGTAACCTCCTGTTCCAGATAGTCTTCCCTCTTTCGATATATATCTCTGATATTTACCAAAACCTTATCTCCTTTTATTCTCTACTCCGCAGCTGTATCCTCATCCGTACTCTCAGCCACCGTCACTGTCACGGAATCTACCACCGTTGACAGGGCCTGATTCTCCGCATAGCTGAGCATGACATAATCTTCCCCGCCATAAGCATCATAAAAATCATCATTGCTCTCATAGCCATAGTAGCTGACATAGCTCGCCACAAACGATTCAAAGTCGCTGGTAGAGATAGAAATCTGCTGATCTGCCACAACCGCCTCCAGAAGCAGCTCCTGCTGCAGGGACTCCGTCAGAGAATCCGTCACATAGGTCTCCATCTCATCCGCTGTGGTTGCATAAGAAGAATAATAGGTAGCAATATAATCTTCGTATTCTACCCCCGCTTCTTCCGCGTCTGCCTGTATCTGCTCAATCACACTCTGTACATTTTCTTCCAGCAAACCATCCGGGAAAGTCACCGTACTGCCCGCAAGCAGCTGTTCCAGTACATCTGACTGGATGGCAGACTCTTTTTCGCTCTCATAAGAACTCTCAAGGTAAGCTTCCACATCCTCCAGCATCTCATCAACACTGGTATAATAATCACCGAGTACGCTCGCCACATAGTCGTCGGTCATTTCATCATAGGTAAGGATCTGTTCCTCGACAATGTTGTTGACTGTGACAGTAAATACCACATCCTGTCCGGCCAGATCCTCCGAATCATAATCCTCCGGGAAAGTCAGGTTCAGGTCTACCGTGCTGCCGACCTCAGAGCCGATCAGTCCATCCTCAAAGCCGTCGATAAAGGTATCTGAGCCGATCGTCAGATTATATCCTGTGTCAGAACCGCCGTCAAACTCCTCCCCATCCAGCGTACCAACGTAATCAATATTGACAATATCGCCATCCTCCACGGTCGTCTTGTCCGTCTCTACTGTCATCGGGTAATAAGGCAGCATATATGTCTCAATATAATCCTGCACCGCCTCATCCGTCACTTCATAACTCGATCCCAGTTCTACTGACAGATTCATATAATCTTCCATCAGCGTCACATACCCGGTCACATCATAATCCGTAGCCTGCAAAAGCGTGTCCGCCGTCACCGTCTCATCGGTCTCCGCCTCCGCGGAAACACTGCTGCTGTCGCTGCTGCCGGAATCTACCGTCTCATCCTGCCCGCAACCGCCAAGCACCGTCATTATACCCATGGCGCAGATTAAAAGCGCCGCTAATTTTCTTTTCATCTCGTTTTCCTTTCCTATGTAAGATTAGTCATCGGGTTTTAACATATCATATTTTCGCTGAAAAAGAAAGGGATTGCCGCTTTTTTTCTTGTAATTTTAAATAATAGATGATACAATCAGCAATGAGCCGTGCGAATTTATGAGGCCGGCAATACCACACAGGAGGCAGATGGATTGAATACCAGATGGATTGTACTTATTATTTCGGCAGCTGTGTGCGCAGCACTGATCATACTCATGTATTTTCTCTCAAAGAGAAGTGCGAAAAAACGGGACGAGCAGCAGGCTGCGATCGATGCCGCCGCGCAGACCTATACCATGCTGATAATAGATAAAAAGAAAATGCGGATGCAGGGATCGGGAATTCCCCAGCAGGTTATCGATGAGACGCCATGGATTGCCAGGCGCGCCAAGGTGCCGATTGTCAAGGTAAAGGTCGGTCCGAAAATCATGACCATGATCGCAGACAATGACATCTTTGACAGCATCCCGGTCAAGAAAGAAGTCAAAGCCACCGTGGCCGGCATCTACATCACAGACGTCCGCGGCATCCGCGGTCCCTTGGCCAAGCCGGAGAAGAAGAAAAAGTTTCTCGATCGTTTGAAAGCCAATGCGTCAAACAAAAAATAATTTGTACCGGATGCAAAACCCGGAGAGAGTAATATGCTCTTTCCGGGTTTTTTTGATTCAGATGGATTTGACACTCTTCAAATCCCTCAATAGTCCTCTATATGTACCAGCTGCGTTGTGTCTACCCCATAAGGTATAATCGTGTTGGCAAACTGGCGGAATTTGTTCGCCGCATCACTGACATAGAAACGGTGCATCGCCCCTTCCACCGGCCGCTGTCCGTCATTTGCCAGTCCGTTCTGTTCCAGCAATTCCTTCAGTTCTCTCGCTGTCTCATAAGCCGGATTGACCAGGTTGACTTTTTCCCCCATGATCTGCCGCAGCACCGGGCGCAGAAGAGGGTAATGCGTGCACCCCATGACCAGGGTATCAATACCGGTCTCCAGCAGCGGGTCCAGATAGCGGGTCGCCACCTCCACTGTCACCGGGTCTTTCAGCCATCCCTCCTCCACCAGAGGACAGAAAAGAGGGCACGCCTTTCCGAACACCTGCGCACGCGGATTATGCTGACGGATCACTTTTGTATATAAACGGCTTTCGATGGTGCTCTCCGTGGCGATCACGCCAATCTTACCGTTTTTCGTCGTCTCCGCCGCTACCTTTGCGCCCGGCGTCACCACACCGATGATCGGAATATCCAGTTCCGGCTGCAGCGTCTCCAAAGCCAGCGCACTCGCCGTATTGCAGGCCACCACCACCGCTTTTACCTCTTTCGTCCGCAGAAAATGAATAATCTGGCGGGAAAAACGAATAATGGTCTCTTTTGACTTGCTTCCGTAGGGAACCCTGGCTGTATCCCCGAAATATACGATCCGTTCCATCGGAATCTGGCGCATGATCTCCCGCGCCACCGTCAGTCCGCCTACACCGGAATCAAAGACCCCGATAGGCGCGTATTTTATATCTTCCATAAATGTTGTGTCCTTTCTGTATAGTAACCGTTTTCATCCTGGGGAAACTGATTACACTCTATCATGAATCCCATTTTCCCACTTACCAGTTACGCCGGTTTCCCTGCTCACTCGATTTTACCCGGAAAGCAAACAAGCCATAATCTCCAGCTGATATTCCGCCAGCTGCATCCCCTCCGACTCCAGCGCATACTCCAGCCTGACCCCGATCCGGTCCTCCGTTTCCGTTACGCGCACCGCATGGGTGACCGTATCCATCGGAAGCATTCCGGCGGAGGTCATGTACTCAGCCCTGTGCCGCACGCCGGACTGAAAACTCATATGTACCCTGGCGCTCCCGGACCGCGTCATCTCCACACAGTCCCCGCTGATCCGGATCCGGTTCTTCGTCACGGCGCCTGTCTCCGCTTCTGCCGTATCATATAACAGATAATGCCTGTCCTTTTTCTTATAATAAGTGCCCGCCGCCACCGTCCGGACCGGCTCCTGCGCCTCCCCATCCAGATATTGTACGCCGCAGACAGAAATTTTAACTTCTTTTGTCATGTGTTTACCGTAATAAGAGTTATTCAAAACCAGCTTTGAAAATGCTGCGGGGCTGAATAATTACCCATATTGTATCCGCTTTGCATTGATTATTCAAGAAACCGATTCAGAAATTTCAGAATCTGAAATTCCACCTCGTAATCTCCGCTTTCCAGAATAGCCGCATATTCCTCGCTTGTCAACTCCGCCTGTAATTTTTCTCCAGTCTCCGCATCCACTTCGTATACACTGCCGGTAAAACAAAGGTTCGGATACATGACGCACCACCAGTTCCGGCCGCCGCCCTCCCCGATCACCACCCGCAATGCCTCATAGGCTCCGGACGGAAACGTAAACGCACCGTATGTTTTTTCCGGAAAAACGCAGGTTTCCAGCGAGGCAGTCACCGGATAAGCATACCCCGCTGCCTCCACTTCCGAGGCTGCAACCTCCTCAATCACAGCCAGGTTTTCCTCCACAATTGCCTCGCTCTCCTCCAGCGAGGAAGCTCCGGCCATCTGTTCCGAAAGGAAATCCCCCACCGCGTCCCGCACCTGCAGCTTGAGTTCCTGATCCTCACTGCTGTCGCTGTTCGCGAGAACATGAAAACGAAGCACCTTACCGGCAATACTCTGCACAAGAAGCTGTGCGCGGATCATCCCGGAAAGAAATACGCAGCAGGAAGCTGCCGCCAGCATACCAATCATATATTTTTTCATCTCGAATTCCATCCTTTCACCATAGAGTCTTGACGGAATTCCTGCTTTTATTCCATATTCATGAACAACTTTGTATAAGTTCAATTACAGAAATCAAAGATTTCTTATCTTATTTTTCCCCTGGTATTATCATAGATAATTAAGCTGTCATACTCAGCAAACACATCCTCCATATTCATCTGTTCTCCTGCGGCCATCCCCTCCGTCACTCTGAAATTCTCCACCGCAGGCGTACCCTCATCGACCGTAACCTCCGGAATCAGCAGCTGTTCCGTCGCATTATAATATTGACTGACCAGATCGCCCACGGTGACCAGGGAACCGGATTTTATCCTGTCCCAGCCCTCCACGATATCCTCAAGGTAAAGTCCCATACAGGTATCTGTCTGGATTTCTTCCGAAAAAAGATTTTGCATCTCCCCCTCCGTCAGGAACACATAGGCGTTCCAGGAGGCATCTCTTTTTTCCCGGAAAAAGGCAATCAGTTCCTCCGCATTCTGCCCGCCATCCAGCATTTTGGCATCCAGTATCAGCACTTTCAGGTGATTCATATCCACGTTCCGATTGCTGCTGCGGGACATCTGATCCGTACCATCCGTCAATTTCTCCATCGTTCCATCCCAGAACGCGTCTTTCGCCAGGGCATTTTCCGACGCATCCGTATCGCTAAGGTCCGGATAAGCCATATACATATGAAACATGCCGTCATCCTCCGCCTCAATCCCGAGAGCCAGGGGAAATGCATCATTCTCGGGTTCATTATTATCACAGCCGGACAGCAGCAAAGCCAGGCATACTGCCGCCGCCAAAAACCATTTTTTCATGACCGCCTCCTGCACAGATAATAGCAAAACGGAAGAATCAGCAGCATCAGGCCGGTCACACACAGCATCACAGACTCCAGGTTCTTTGCCAGATTTTCGTTTTGCAGCATAAAGCACGCCGCCGCAAACACGATAGCTCCGCATATGCAGCTGAGCGCCAATGTTTTTCCGGAATTCCGCTCTCGTCCGCGGGGCAGCACGCTCCGCATCATTTCGTTTCCGTAAAACAGCGCCGAGTGAAAGAGCGCAAACAGACAGAAAAACCAGATTCCCACCATAAAAGCATCCTGTCTCTCAAAAAATCCTCCCGGCAGTTTTACCACCGCCATCAGAAGAATCACCGGAAATTCCAGTTCAGCCAGAAGCCAGTCCTGAAAAATGCCAAGCAAAATCAGATACACCGCCGCATTCAGGGCCAATGTAATAAAAATACTGCACCGCGCGCTCTTCGCCGCTTTCTGCGGCGGATTGCAGTGCGGTTTAAAAAACAAAAGCAGCGAGGACAGGGAGAAAAACAGGAAGCTGATACCGCAGCTTTTCCAGAATCCCTCCATCGTATAGGCTGTGTTGAGCCAGTACACCGGCCGAACGCTGATACAGGCTATGACCAGTATGATCGTCAGCGGTATAAGCAGAATCCAGAAAAGCACCTCATAAATCCGGATTCTCGACTCCAGTCCCTTCCGCAGTCCAAACACGCCGGCCGCCGTCAGTGTGATCAGAATTGCCGGCTCATACCGGCTGTTCAGAAGCTGATCCCGCATCAGGGCAGTCAGCAGATACAACACACCCGCCGCCAGTTCCAGCAGGCCGATCCCAGCCAGAACGAGAAAGATTTTCTGCGGAAGAGTAACTTCTGCCGCATTTCCCTCTCTGCAATTTGCACTTCTCTTTCTGTCTCTTTTTCGTATTTCCTTTTTACCGCTTTCTGTATCCCTGTTTTTCGCTGCCGGGCTCTCTGTCAGACACCCGCCACTGAAATCGCAGTGTTCAGACAGTTTATCCCACAGGCACAGCAGCGCCATCGCGCCTGCCGCTCCCACAGCCAGGGCCGCTATCCCCAGTATACCGCTCTCCCCTGCCAGCCGGGATGGAAGAAACAGGCTGCTGAGGCCAAACAGCTCCAGGGACAGCGCCCGCCGGATCTGCCTCGGGGAAATTTTATGATTTTCCGAAAATATCGTATGCGAAGTGTCAAACACATCCGCAGTTGCATCCTTATCTCTCATTCCACACTCCGTTTTCTGACCGGATTCTTTCCGAATTTATACTTTTTTCCCGGGGTCTGACCCCATAAACTTTCGAAGCCGCACCCGGTTGTTTTTATTCGCATAGACCGGCCTGCGCTTTAAAAGCTCCGACGGCGGCCGCACAAAAGTATCCCCCACATCAGCGTTTTTACTCAGGTCTGCACCGACAAACGGTGTAAAATACGGCATCCCGAAGCTTTCCAGCTGCGCCAGATGAATGAGCACAAACAGCAGTCCGATCAGAAATCCATAATATCCCCAGGCCGCACAGAGTCCGATAAACACAAATTTTAACAGGCGGAATGCCGTCGCAAAATCCTCATTCGGAATGGCAAAGGAACACAGCGCCGTAAAAGCAACGATAATCACCACCATCGGGCTGACAATATTGGCATCCACGGCCGCCTGTCCGATGATCAGTCCTCCCACAATACCGATCGTGTTTCCCATGGCGCCGGGAAGCCGCACGCCGGCCTCCCGCAGCAATTCAAAAGACAACTCCATCAACAGGACCTCTATCACCCCCGGGAAAGGAACGCCCTGCCGGGCCGCCGCAAAGGAGAGCAGGAGCTTCGTGGGTAGAATCTGTGTGTGAAAATTTGTCACAGCCAGATAAAGCCCCGGCAGCACCATGGCAAAAAAGGAAGCGACATAGCGCAATATCCGGGTAAAAGAAGCTATCTCCCACCGGCTGTAGTAATCGTCCGTGGTTTTGATAAAGGAATTGTAATCCGTGGGAAAAATCAGCGCCTCCGGCGAATTATCCAGAAGCACCACCATTC
>JAJQCB010000020.1 GCA_021203005.1 Clostridiales bacterium
AGACATTCGTTCCGCCCTGCTCAATATAGGTATCATATTTATCCGGCATAGACTGGATGAATTCATCCGCCTGCGCGTGTTTGCAGGCTTCTATAATCTCCTCATCTGTTGCGTTTTCATTCCCCCAGCGCATATTTTCCTTAATCGTTCCTGAGAATAATATATTTTTCTGAAGCACCATGCCCACGCCGTCGCGCAGCACCTCCAGATCATAATCCCGGACGTCCACGCCGCCGACGGTAACTCTTCCCGACGTCACATCATACAGACGGGGCACCAGCTGCACCAGGCTGGACTTGGCCGATCCGGTCGCTCCGAGGACGCCGACCCGTTCTCCGGATTTGATTTCCAGATTTATGTCGCTTAAGACATCCCTTTCCGCATCTTCGTGATAACGGAAACTCACGTGTTCAAATGTAATCGAACCGTCCCTGATTTCCGTCACAGAGTTTTCCTTATTTTTAATATCACTTTCCTCTTCCAGAATCTCCACGATACGGTTTCCGGAAGCGATGGACATCACAATCATAACCAGGATTGTAGAAATCATCATCAGACCCATCAAAATCTGCAATGCATAGGTAAACATACTGGTCAGTTGTCCGGTCGTCATGCCGCCGACAACGCCTGCTGCATTTCCGCCGGCAACGATTGCTTTCGCGCCCATCCATGAAATCAGAAGAATACAGGTATAAATTGCTGCCATCATAACCGGCATATTGAATGCCAGCGTCTTCTCCGCATGACTGAAATCATCGTAAATTGACTGGGATATTTTTTTAAACTTGCTTCCCTCATAACTCTCACGGATATAGGATTTTACCACACGGATCCCGTGAAGATTTTCCTGCACATCCTCGTTCAAACGGTCATACGTATCAAACACCCGCTTGAAATACGGATGTACATAGAAGCTGATAAATCCCAGAATAACCGCCAGAATCGGCATCACGATTACGAAGATCAACCCCATCTTCCGGTTAATCGTAAAAACAACAACCAGCGCAGCAATCACCATGATCGGGCATCGCACCGCCGTCCGGATCGTCATCATAAAAGCGTTCTGTATATTCGTGACGTCTGTCGTCAGCCTTGTGACGATACTGGCCGTTGAAAAACGGTCGATATTAGAGAAAGAATATGTCTGCACTTTTGCATACATATCCTTCCTCAGGTTCTTTGCCAGCCCGGCCGAGGCGACTGCACCCTGTCTGCCGGCCAATGCACCAAATGCCAGTGAAATAAAAGCACAAACAAGCAAAAGTATGCCCACCCTGATAATCGCTGACATATTTCCTGCTTCAATGCCGTCATCAATCAGACTCGCCATCACATAAGGGATCAGAATCTCCATTACAACCTCCACGATCACAAAGACCGGCGTCAAAATCGCCGCCTTTTTGTATTCACGCAGAGACTGCATCAGTTTTCGAACCATTCCACTTGCCCTCCTTTTGAATCATGTTCTCCTGCATTCTGTGAATGTAGGAGTAAAATTGTTTTAACTCTTTTTCGGTAAAACCCTCCCGCAGAGTGTCCTCAATATTATGAAATTCCACACCCGTCTGATCCAGAAGCTCCTTCGACCGCTCGGTAAGCACCAGCTGCTTTAAGCGGGCATCTCCCGGAACAGACCGGCGTTCAATCAAACCGTTTCGCACCATCCGGCTCACAACCTTGGAAGCCGTTGCTCTTGTAACGCCAAAATGCTTCTCCAAATCCTTTTGGCACACAGGTTGCTCCCCGCTTTTTGCAATAAACCCGATAATCCCGGCATTACTTCCGGTCACATTTTCCGCCCGCAACCGCGTCAGCTTTTGATCAATAGCCCGGCCAACCAGATTCGCCAGGTACGATACCTCATGTCCGATAAATGCTTTCATTATTTTCTCCCGATTTTTTGCTTCTGGTGAAAAATATTCCTTACGCACCCCTGCGCATATAAAACGCGCCGGATGATCAAATACAATCCGGCGCTTGTTGTTACTGGAGTTTCATGCAAAAGAATCTAAGAATACATCAGTTACCGGAACTTCTCAATATATCAAGAGAGTTTTTGGCAGCTTTCAGCACCTCTTCCTCCTGTTCATGTGCCAGGCAATATTGCAGTTGGGTGACAACATAGCTGCCGCTTCCTTTTCCGAGAGCAGTAACGGCCGCTTTCCTGACATCGGCATCCTGATCCCGCACCATCTGTACCAGTATGTTCAGGGCAGTTGCATTTTCCGTCATGTTTGCGAGTTTTTCGGCAACCGCGATACGGATGGTTTTTTCCGGATCGTGAGCCAATACTGTCAGTTTGTCCATCTTCCCTTTTGCAGCATATTTTTCAATTTTTTCAATTTTTCCCATGGATCCCTGCCTTTCTGTTTCCTCTTTAGAAGCCATTGATTTTAATAATTTTTCGGAAGATAGCTTTGACTCCCCATCTGAGAAATTCTACCTCGTTATAATATGGAAATCATAATTGCATCTGTAAAAATTTAAACATGGATATACGGAAAAGAGAAGTGAAATTGATTCATTATCAATGATAAAAACGAGATAATGTGTGTAGACAACGAGCAGTGCGGAGTTCACGATACCCGAATACTTATTTACCCTTATCCGAAATATTTGCAGCCGCTTTTATCATAGAAAGAAATTCT
>JAJQCB010000151.1 GCA_021203005.1 Clostridiales bacterium
GCATGGACACCGCCGCGCATAAGATCAGCAGCGCCGCCATCACGGCCAGAAACGCAATGTCTTTCACTTTAAATTTTTCCCACTTAACGCCCATCTCACTCATCCTCCGCTATTTTTATTTCCGGTGTCAGACCCCGGCAGTTATTTGCAACTTATATTAGCTTTTGCTAACCTCTTTTTATAATATTCCCCCTATAGATCATTTGTCAAACGTTAAGTATATTCATATATTTTTTTGTTGTAACGGGCGCGTGACAAAACGCATCTTTCAACATACTTTCCACCACTGAAAAACGCACTGAAAAACGAGTGACTTTCGCGTTGACACTGCCCGCCCCTCATGCTAAGATACTGTGTATTGAAATCAGATTCCGGCCAAAGACAATTGCCGGATCCAAACTTTTTTCACAGGAGGAATACATATGTTAGATAAAAATGTGGCTGCATTGCTAAACGATCAGATCAACAAAGAATTCTACTCCGCATACCTTTACCTTGATTTTTCCAATTATTACAAGGACGAGGGACTGGACGGATATGCGAACTGGTATTTCATCCAGGCGCAGGAAGAGCGCGACCACGCTGTTCTCATGCTGCAGTATCTTCAGAATAACGGGGAAAGCATTACGTTGGAAGCGATTGCAAAGCCTGACAAAACATACACTGATCTGGCAGATCCGCTGAAATTCGGTCTGGAGCATGAGCGCTATGTAACCTCTCTCATCAACAATATTTACGCGGCGGCATTGAGGGTAAATGACTTCAGGACCATGCAGTTTCTCGACTGGTTTGTAAAAGAACAGGGCGAGGAAGAGGACAACGCGGAGACGAATCTGAAGCGCTACCAGCGTTTCGGTTCCGATATGAAGGCGCTGTATGATCTGGACAGCGAACTCGCGGCAAGGGTTTACACCGCGCCCTCTCTTGTATTATAAGAAAGCATAAATTTTCCGGGGAATCAATTCCCCGGATTTTTTACCACACAGACTTTACCCGGTTAACCCGGTCAGGATAATTGGTAATCACCGCATCCGCTCCCATTCGGGAACACATCCTCAGAAAATCCTATTTTTGTTCCCATTTCGGAACATTTTGTTGACTTATGCATATAATTCTGTTATATTGGGAACACCATATAGAGGAGAGTGTACAATGATACAACGCGAAGAATATCTAAAAGAACTGCTCGCCTGGAAAGATGAACAGGTAATCAAAGTAGTAACCGGCATCCGACGGTGCGGCAAATCTACCCTTTTAAAACAATATCAGCAGTATCTGACAGAAAATAGCGTTTTGCCGGAACAGATTATCTCCATCAATTTTGAAGAATTGGAGTATGAACACCTGCTGGATTACAAGATTCTGTATGCCTATATCAAAGAACGCCTGTGCCGGAATAAAATGACTTATATTTTTCTGGATGAAGTTCAGAAAGTGGATTCTTTTGAAAAGGTTGTAGACAGTCTGTATATCAGAGAAAATATTGATGTATATATCACCGGCTCCAATGCCTATCTGCTTTCCGGTGATCTGGCAACCCTTCTGGCCGGCAGATATGTGGAAATCTCCATGCTGCCTCTTTCATTCCGTGAATATATGGAACTGATGGATTCTCCCGCAGATCAGGCCTTTGCCGAATATTTACAAACCGGCGGATTCCCCTATGTTTCGACCATGAATCGCACGAATGAAAAAGTGGATACTTATCTGGAAGGGATTTATAATACAGTCCTTGTGCGGGACATTGAGGATCGGCAGAGTCGGAAAGAGTCCGAACCAGGCAAACGAAAAATCACAGATATTGCCTTGCTGAAAAATATTGCCAGATATCTCGCCAGCGTGATCGGCAGTCCGGTATCCATTCGCAGCGTATCTAATTACCTTATATCATCCGGCCGGAAAGTGTCTACTAATACAGTCAGCGATTACATGGAGGCGCTGAGGGAGTCGTTCATTTTCTATCCGGTGGAGCGTTTTGACGTTGTCGGCAAACAACTTTTAAAGTCTAACCGAAAATGGTATATGGTAGACCTTGGGCTTCGAAATCATATTTTGCCGCGAAAACAATACGATCTTGGTTTTTCCGTTGAAAATGTTGTGTTCTTTGAACTGCTCCGCAGAGGCTATCAGGTGACAATCGGCAAATCTGGAAACACAGAGATTGATTTTGTCGCTCAAAAACAAGGGGTTCTGACTTACTATCAGGTTACAGCTGATATGACCTCTGAAGAAACCTTCAGCCGCGAAATGCGTCCTCTTCGGGAACTGCGCGATAATTATGAAAAGTTCGTTCTTACATTGGACCGGTTTTCAATCGGAAATTATGACGGTATCCGGATCGTCAATGTTCTTGACTGGCTGACTCAGTAGCAGGAAACAGCTGCATGTCAAAAACCGTCAATACTATTTCAAAAATCTGCCGGCAAAATGAAATACCTGGCGAAAAAGTCAGTGTTCTATCTTCCGGGCATCATGCATAGCATGTAATGATCTTCTTTCGGAGACTGCCTATGCTGAATTACCTCTGGGCTTTTATGATATTAACCGGCATTCTCTACGCCTCTTTCACCGGGAATCTTCCCGCTGTGACGGAAGCCGCCCTGGATTCCGCGCAGGAAGCGGTTTCCCTTTGCATTACGATGGCGGGCGTTCTGGCCCTCTGGGTCGGATTGATGCGGATTGCCGAGCACGCGGGAGTCATGCGAAAAGCAACAGACAGGATTTATCCGCTCCTGCACTTTCTCTTTCCGCGCATTCCGAAAAACCACCCCGCCATGAGTTCCATCGCCGCCAACTGTATCGCAAACTTTTTCGGCCTCGGATGGGCGGCGACTCCGGCGGGAATACAGGCAATGAAAGACCTGGCGAAGCTGGAGAATGAGCTCACCATGAATCATGTTCCTCAAAGCAGCTTTTCGAAAGATTTCTCCCCGCAAACCAAACAGGCATCTGGAAAACTCTTCCCACAAACGGAAATAAAAAAAACACAAATTCCGGCAGCAGAAGAAAAATCCGCCTCCACGGAGATGTGTGCATTCCTCGTTCTGAACATTTCCTCCGTCCAGCTGATCCCGGTGACGATCATCGCCTACCGGAGCCAATATGGCTCCCCGAATCCCTCAGGAATCATCGGCGCCGCGATTCTGGCAACGACAGCTTCCACCGCCGCCGGCATCGCTTTTATCAAAATTATGTCCTTTCTGGATTGGAAGCGTGGACTGTAAGGAGATCTATATGCAGCAAATCTTATGGACTCTGTCCGACCTGATCATCCCGATTCTGATCGCGGTGATCGTAGCCGCGGGAATATTGGCCAGACAGAAAGTATACGCCGATTTTGTCAGCGGTGCGAAAGACGGTTTAAAAACCGCTGCGGAAATCCTGCCGACCCTGGCCGGGCTAATGGTGGCTGTCGGCATCCTCCGCGCGTCCGGATTTCTGGACTGGATTGCATCGCTCCTCGGTGCGGTAACGGAGCGGATCGGTTTCCCCTCCCAGCTGGTTCCGCTCACTGTGGTACGTATGTTTTCCTCCTCGGCCGCCTTGAGCCTTCTCATCGACATTTATCAGCAATATGGGACGGATTCCCGCCTCGGCCTCATCGCATCCGTCATGATGAGCAGCAGCGAGACTATCTTTTACACGATGAGCGTCTATTTTATGACCGTAAAAATCAAAAAGACGAGGTGGGCGCTGGCCGGAGCCCTCGTCGCCACACTCGCCGGAATTATCGCCAGCGTATTGCTGGTTTCCTGATTACTGCGTCCTCTTAATCTTTCTCGATGTGGTCTTCTCAAACTCCGTCTCCCGGACTTTCAGTCCGTACACCTTCCTGTGCGCCGGAGTCCCCTTATTGTAATCGTCGATGATCTCCTACAGGGCAGCCGGGATATCCTTAATCCGTTTTTTCTTTGCATAATCATAATCGGGATAGATCTCCGCTTCAATCAGCCCATCCCTCTCCCGGACCAGGATTTCCTGCACCAGACGATGCCCGCTGATTTTATTTTCCAGCTCCTCCGGGGAGACATTTTCGCCGTTTTTGGTGATGATCAGATTCTTCTTCCGCCCGGTCAGGAACAGGAAATTATTCTCATCCGCGTAGCCCAGATCACCGGTCTTCAGCCAGCCGTCCTCCAGCGCTTCCGCGGTCTCCTCGGGCATGTGATAGTAGCCCTGCATCACACTGCTGCCGCGCACCCAGATCTCGCCGTCCACGGTCTTCGCCTCGCAGTTCGGAAGCAGCTGACCGACCGCTTCTTTATTGATATTCCAGCTCACTGTTGTGCTGATCACCGGTGCGCACTCAGTCATTCCGTAGCCCTGCAGGATTGTGATTCCGTACTTTGCAAACAGGTCGATATACGCCGGGTTTAAGTAAGCTCCGCCGCTGCAGATCGTGTGGAACTGCTTGCCGAACACCATCCCCTTGACAATCTGCGGGGGAAGTTGCGGCGAATCCTCCAGCTTTTTCGCCATGGTCTCGATCATCAGAGGAACCATCAGAATCATCTCCGGTTTAAACAGCTTGATATTCTTCGCCACCCTCAGCAAAGAATCGTTGATGCAGATAATGCTGCCCAGAGAAATGGCTTTTAAAATATCCATACTCAGACAGTAGGCATGGTGAATCGGCAGAACGGAGAGAATCACCGTCCGCTCTTTGATCTTCATATCCAGACAGGTGGCATTGTTCGCCAGATTGCGCTGGGTGAGCATAACGCCCTTGCTCTTTCCTGTGGTTCCGGAAGTAAACATGATCGTACACAGATCGTCCGGTTCCGGAGAAAAATCCCATTCCCCGGCATTTTCTTCCAGCAGCCGGTCAAAAGAAAGGATTTCCGCATCACTGTTCTCTTTCTGCATGGAGATCATGTATTTTAACTTCGGGCACTTCTCTTTGGCCATTGCCGCCGCATCACTGCGGAGCTCATCAAAAACAAACACTTCCGCATCCGCCCGGTCAATCAGGTCACACAGCTCATCAGCCGGAAGAGATACATCCAGCGGAACCGCAACGCTGCCGCTGTCTGCCGTGCCGAAATAAGTCACAAGCCAACGGTAGGAGGTCGCACCCGTCACCGCGATATGCTTTCCGCGCATCCCGAGAGACTCCAGGACACGGGAAAAACTGTCGCTGTCCTGCTTTAACTGCGTGTAGGACTTTGTCCCGATCTCATTCCTGCTCACTTTATAGCGAATCGCATCGCCCGAGCCGAAGCGCGCTTCGGCACTTGTTAAAATTTCACTTATTGTATTGCAAACCATATAACTGACCTTCCTTTACGCTTCGACCAGCGTCCCCAGATAATCCAGCGCTTCCTGCACCGTGCGGATATCCGACACCTTATGCTCGTCGATCTCCACATCAAACTCTTCTTCCAGTTCGCCGAGCATGCTCATAAAATCAAAAGAGGTAAACCCCAGGTCCTCCACAAAACGCGACTCCGGATGTACATTCTCCGGCTCCACTTCCACATAATTACAGATAATCTCTACAAATTTTTCAAACATGATTTTCTCCTTTTTAAATTAACTTAATGATATCCCCGATCGGCAGGTTCGGATTTTCCGCGCCCTTGAACATAATCTTGCACAGGTAGTAATACAGATACTCCAGGTCTTCTCTGCTGACAGCCTTCACCTGATGCTCGAAGTTGAAGTCCAGTCCATTATCCTCCGGCCGATGCATAACAGTCAGGTACATGCCCTGGGTCGTCGCGCCGTTCGGATACCAGTGCGTCTTGTATTTGATATCGCCGATTTTTGTCAGCTCTTTTCCCTGAATATTCGCCGGCTGATAAGTCAGCGACATCGGTTCGTAGGTCTGCCCGCCCTTCTGCGGATACTTCCGGCCGCGGTACGCAAAATACTCTACCGGGTCATAGTTCGCATGGCGGAAATACTCGTTCTGCAGATCACGGATCTCGTAAATTCCCTCCAGGAACGTCTTATCCTCGGAGATGATCGTCCGGAACGGGAATGAGTGAATCCTGGTCCCGCCGCATTTTTTCTCCTTCACCGTGGCGCGGCGCGCGATGGCCATGTTGATGGACACATCGTCGTTGCCGTTCATTTTCTGGAAACAGGTGCGCAGCCCCATCATCAGCAATACTGCCAGGGAAACGCGGTGCTCTTCGCAGAACGCCATCAGACGGGCAGTCGGCTCCTCCTCCAGATGGAAGATATCCAGCGCGGAATCTACGGAATCCGAGACATTGACAGCGGCACGCGCATTCGGATTCCCGGAGCGTTCCCGCTCCTCCATAAGTTTCTGCGGTCCGCGGATTCCATTATAAATCGGCTCCGGCGTGCTGTCGATAAGATTCTGGAAATATTCCCGATCCCTCGCCTGTGCCTTGCTTCCCGCCTCATAGGCGAGATCTTTCTGCAGCTGTTCGATATAGGAAGCCATCTCCTTCGGATAAGGAACACCCTCATACATAGCATTGCAGTAGAGCTCAATCACGTCCTTGAAAAAACAGGAGAGTCCCTGCGCATCCGCCGTCATATGGTCAATCAGAAGGTAAATGCCATTGTAACCGTCCGGCATGTGGATCATCACCACGCGGTTCATCGGGGAATCCACCCGCTTAAACGGCACGCGGGACCATTTTGTCATCTCTTCGTTGGCTTCCTCCATGGTTTTCCCGGAAAAATCGACGAACTCAATATCTCGCTCCTCTTTGTCCACCACGTACTGATACCAGGTTCCCTCTTTATCTTTGGCAAACCGCAGCCGCATGGACTCGCTGCGCTCATATGCCTTGTAAATACTCTGTTTTAACACATCCCAGTCCAGGTCGGTACCGATCGTCAGACTGGTTCCGATATTTAAGACTTCTTTTTTCGGACACATGTCCTGATAAAATGTATGAAATTTCTGGGCTTTGGTCAGCGGATATACCGGATATCCTTTTCTTTTTCTCATCATTGAAATAATCCCTCCGTAAATTCATCCAGCGCCTTCTCATAGGCAGCCGGATCTTTGTAATAGCTCTCCGCGTGAGCGGCGCCCTCGATAATCAGTTTCATCTTCGGCGGCGCACAGTTTTCATAAATCTCGTCGCACATACTGCACGGGACAAAGGTGTCGGCGTCGCCGTGGATAAAGAGGATCGGCACTCTCGCCTTTTTTACTTCCCGCGCCGCATTGCACTCATCCAGCCCATATCCGGCTTTCCGCTGGTTGACCGCATCCGATATCGGAATCATCGGAAATGCGGGCAGATGATACATAGAATGCAATACATGGGTAAACACGTATTTCGGCGAGGTAAACGCGCAGTCGGAAACGATCCCTTTCACCTGCTCCGGCAGATGAAGGCCGCTTGTCATCAGCACAGTAGAAGCTCCCATGGAGGTTCCGTGCAGCAGAATCTGCACATCCTCACCCGCTTTGTCAGTTACCCATCGGATCCACTCCAGCGCGTCATACCGGTCCAGACAGCCGAAGCCGATGTATTTGCCCTCGCTCTCCCCGTGGGCGCGCTCATCCACGAGAAGCATCGCGTACCCGTGTTTCAGATAGTAGCCGGAGAGGCCGATGTAATCGCTCATGCCCTTGCTGGTGTACCCGTGAAAACAGATGACGGCTTTTTTTCCTGTCTGAGGAAACCATGTCCCGTGCAGCTTAAGCCCGTCGTCGGACTCGATATACACATCTTCATGGGGCTGAGCGAGCATGAACTCCTTCCGCTCTTCAATGAATGGCATATGCTGATTCCAGTCAGTTCCCGCCATCTTCATCGTCCGCTCCACTTTTGCATTGTTCCGCTTCATGGTTCTGTTGTAAAAATAAGCTGTCGTTCCCGCCGTGGTTCCGGCCGCAATAGCAGCCAGAAGCGCTGCGCCTTCCATCCACTTTTTCATTTTAATCTCCATTCCGCCGTCTTTTTTTCGCTCTACTCCGCTTCATTTTCCCCGCTCTCATCCGTGGAACCCGCGTAGCTCTCAATCAGCTCTTTCAGCCTCGCGGCTTTCCCAAAATCTCCCTCGACTTTCAATCGCTGCGTTGTGAATGCCAGAATCGGGTTCAGCCTGCCGTCCGCCAGCTTCTTTAACACTTCCGCCGAGCAGGTAAACATCGCATCCCTGTCGTAGTATTCATAGGGTTCTACGTATAGTTTTCCTTCCTTTACCTCCACATAAAAGATGCCGGACGACTCGCCGGTGATATTAAACTGGTACGCCAGATGCTCCTGAATCCCACTCACATCCGCATTCATCAGTTCCGCTTTAATCTCTGAAAAAAGTTCTGCGTATGACATATGTCCTCCCTGAAAAAACGAGCATAACCGGTCTTATCTCCCGCTTCCGATCACTGCTCATAATTTACATTAATTTTACTTTTCGACCGATGGTCGACTGTTTACACTTGTATAAATAACAGATTTTCGACCGATGGTCAATATGCGGGAGCGCCAAGCTTTTTCTTCTTTTTGCAATACTTTTTGTGAAAATTCGCAGTTGTAGAGAGGTTACCTCCCGTGCTATACTGGATGAAATGATGAGCAAAAGAGGGCAATAAAATGCAGAACCGTACAAAATATGATAAAATACTGGACGCCCTTCAGGAATTACTGAGTCAGAAAGAAATTCAGAATATTTCTGTAAGTGAGATTGCCCGGACAGCCGGCATCGGAAAGGGAAGCATCTACTACTATTTTTCTTCGAAGGAAGCCCTCGTAGACGCACTGGTGGAGAGAAGTTATAAGAAACCGCTGGAGACAGCCAGACACCTGGCGGAACAGGAAAATATATCCCCTTTTACCCGCATGGCTATGATTTTTCAGGCGTGTGTGAATTCCTCCCGGGATTTCCGGCTGCAGGACAGACAGACCCTGTCTGCGGATGACCGGGCGCAGGCACTTTTGCACCAGAAATATGTCCGGTATCTGGTCACAGAGATGAAGCCGGAGCTGGCAGAGATCATCCGCCAGGGGATTGCAAGCGGAGATATTCATTTCGACTATCCGGAAGCATTGGCGGAGATTGCCCTGATTGTGCTGACAGTAAAGCTGGACAATACGATCGTCCCGTCCTCCCCGGAAGAAGTCGAGAACACGATCGACGGTCTGATCAGCCTCCTGGAAAACGGAACCGGGAATCCGAAGGGATCGCTGAATTTCTTGAAGGTATAGAAAAAAGACTCCTGTTTCCAAGGGGTCTTTTTATCATTATATTCTACTCATAATGCGTCCACATTCTCAATACACGCACAATTCCCAGATACTCACTGCCGTCTGCGTCCGTTAATCCCTCCGCATTTTCAAGCACCTCATATACAAACCGATGCTGTAAATTAATACGTCTCGAATAATTTCCTGCAAGATTACCTAACAGCTTCTCATAGGGAGGAGGATTCTGAAAAGGGTTCTCAGAAACAATTTTTATCAGCTCTTTCGTCTTCCGATCTAATCCGGCGCTCTTTAACAGAGCTTTATCTTTCTGCGCTCTCTTCGAAAATCGAACCTGATATTTTACCATTCTTCTTCCTCTTCATAAACAGCAGAATCTTCCAATGGCTCATCCTTTGCTTCCAGAATACTTTCAACCAACCCGGGCACAGAGTTCAGATATAAGGTCTCCTGGATTGCATTCCAATCATCTTCCGACAGAAGAACAGCGTTTTTCCCCCTGCTATTGGTAATGGTAACCGGCGTACTGTTTGTGTTTACATCAGAAATCAACTGATACAGATTCTTTCTGGCGGTCGTTGCGTTAATAGCAGTCATAATCATCCCTCCTTCTGCCTACAGTATAACGTACTTAAATGCGTACGTCAATGATTGTTTTCTTATACTGTAAGCTCTTTTATCAGCTCAGGCACCGTCGTCATTTCATTAATCTCCCCCACCCGGGATCCGCAGAAAATCACGCCCTCGTCCAGGTTGCCGACGACCGCATTGATCAGCGCCAGTGAGATACAGTATGGTGCTGTTGCCGGATTGCACCCTTTCATACAGTTAAAGCAGTAAGTTACCTTTCCCGGATTGGCATTCATTTTATCAATAAATGCATTTTTGAGCGCGCGTCCCGGCATACCCACCGGACTCTTGATAATGACGGCGTCCTCCGGCTTCGCATGGAGATAAGCCTCTTTGAACGCATCGCAGGCGTCGCACTCCTCGGTGGCCACAAAGCGGCTGGCCGCCTGGATCCCATCCGCGCCGAGCTCCAGCGCATGCCGGACATCCTCCGGCGTAAACATGCCCCCGGCCACAAAGACCGGCATCGTCACACCGTACTTTTCCTCATATTCCTTTTTCACAGCGATAATCTTCCGGATTTCCCCGTCATAATCCAGGTTCTCCATATCATCTAACTGTTCCCTGGAAAAACCAAGGTGTCCGCCTGCCCGCGGTCCCTCGATGACCAGAAAATCTGCTGTACGGTGATATTTCCGGTCCCAGAACTTCAAAATCACCTTTGCAGATTTCTCACTGGATACGATCGGTGCAATCGCCACGTCGTAGCCTTCTACGTACTCCGGCAGATTTGTGGGAAGTCCCGCCCCGGAGATGATAGCGTCCACACCGGCCTCACAGACCGTCCGTATGTAATCCGCGTAAAGCCGGGTCACGACCATAACATTGACCCCGACCAGACCGCGCCCGCCGGAAATCTCTTTTGCCTTTTTTATCTGTTCGGGAAGGGCGCGCAGATTCGCTGCCTCCGGATCCTTCTTAAAATCCGGGTCGTCATATCCGACCTGCGCGGTGGAAATCACACCCATGCCTCCCTCCTTCGCCACAGAGCCGGCCAGGCGGCAGCGGCTGATGCCGATGCCCATGCCTCCCTGAATGATCGGCAGCGAAAGTTTTTTCCCTCTTAATTTCACTGGTTTCATTAACATGTACTGGTCCTCCTGTAATCACAACCGAAAGCCGTTGTGCGAGCATCATTCTATTCTGCTCACCAAGGAATGTCAAGGAAATGCACCCCGACTCTCAGTCGAGCCGTAAAATTATTTTGATAATCAAACGACTTTTTTATTGTACACAACATGGAAGTACAAGTCAATATAAATAGTTAACAAAACTGCTGAATGTAGTTTTAAAAACCATATTGCATGTCTGAGAAACATAAGCTATAATCAGTTTGAATCCAAAAATATTTTATTATCAAAGCATTTACCGGAGGTCAGACATACGAATGTACCGCGATACCCTGATTCAGTTATTTCATGAAATTTTACATATGGAAGAAAAGACAGTCATCACCGACCGGTTTCGCGATATTTCCAACAATGACATGCACATTATCGAAGCCATCGGCATATCGGAACCGCGCAGCATGTCCGCCGTCGCCAAAGACCTCTCCGTCACTGTAGGAACGCTGACCATAGCCATCAATAACCTGGTGAAAAAGTCCTATGTAAAGCGCGTCCGCAGCGAAAAGGACCGGCGCGTCGTCCTGGTCTCCCTCTCAGGCAAAGGCAGACAGGCCTATCGCCACCACCAGCAGTTCCAGAATGAAATGGTCGAAGCCACGCTTCGCGGGCTCAACGAGGAGCAGACGCTGACGCTGATTCAGGCACTGGAAAATCTCAGCGGATTCTTTCGGGAGTATGGAAAGAAATAAAAAGTCATTCAAGACCCTCGTAATCAAACAACGGGATAAAACTCTTGCTCGCCGTATCCCCTTCCTGCACATATCCGTTGCTTATCCCGATATCCAACGCAAAGTTTAAGACCCGTTCGTACTCCCGTCGGGTCACTTTTCGATTGAGCGGCGGCAGCTCCGCCACCTGATCCAGCGGCGTATACTGGTTCATCAGGCTGACATAGACCCTGTCTCCAAAGGTCTCATGCAGATACGACAGCACCGCCATGGAATCCTTCGTATGACCGGGAAGAATCAGATGGCGGACGATCACTCCTTTTTTGATATATCCGTCTGCATCAAACTCACATCTTCCCGCCTGAGCTTCCATTTCCGCCAGCGCCGCCTTTGCCGCCTGAGGGTAATCCTCCGCATGGGAATAGCATCGGGCAAGCTGCGGATCCATATATTTAAAATCCGGCAGCCAGACATCGACCCAGGGTGCCAGCATCCGCAGCGTCTCCACCCGCTCATATCCGCTGCTGTTGTAAACGACCGGAACAACCAGCCCGTTTTTCTTTGCCTCTTTTAATGCCGCAACCACCTGCGGTGCAAAGTGACAGGCGGTCACCAGATTGATATTCGCTGCGCCCTTTTCCTGAAGTTCCAGCATAATCTTCGCCAGCCGCTCCACCGATATTTCTTTCCCGCAGGAACCATTGGCAATCGCATAATTCTGGCAAAACACACACTGAAGCGTACAGCCGGAAAAAAAGATAGCTCCGGAACCTCTCGTCCCGGAGATACACGGCTCCTCCCACATGTGCAGTGCCGCTCTGGCGGCATAGATTTCGCTTCCCATCCCGCAAAAGCCCCGCTCCCCCGCCGGACGATTGACCCGGCACATGCGGGGACACAACGTACATTCCTTTTCACTTTTATTCATCTGGCATTCTCCGTGATCATAACAGTTTTATGGCATATTGTTTCATTGTAAACGCAGCAAATTTGGGAATTCGTCTGTCATTTTCTAAAGCATCATCGTCATATATGGCGGAATACAGAGAATGCCATCCTTTATACTTAAATTTTTTGGATGTATAATATAATTCTCCCCAATGCGATCCTTATACTTGTCCCTGAATGCATGAAGCGATGTAGTCGTATACCGTTTTCCTGATTTTACCTCGATTGGATATATTTTGTATTTCATTTTGCTGTTATTTGAAATCAGAAAATCTATTTCCATATCATTTCTATGCTTTTCTTCACTGTAATGACTGTAGAAATACAGTTTGTGTCCGCACATTTTATCATTGATTCAGATTATACGCAAGTATCAAATTGATTAATATTCAGATTATACGCAACTTCAGCAGCTGAAATACCAGCAATACTTATTATGTCTGGTGATTCACAGAATATTATTCAGTGAAAATGCTGGCTGATTTTATCCGGATATCCTTTAAAATTTCATAAAATATCCTTCTTTCTCATAAAATGTCATAACATCAAAAAAGGACATCTGCCTTGAAACATTCCCGCCGCATACACCGCTACCTGATCATTGTCCTGATTCCTGTGCTCCTCGCCTGTCTGCTCACGATTGCCGCCTGCGGCAGCACGGATTCCGATTCTTCTACGGCAGCCGAAAGCCTCATAGACGAGCAATTCACCGCTTATCTCGACGCCCTGTTCTGCGAGGAAATCTCCGCCAGCGCGCTGAGCCTCCACTACACGTTGAAAGATCCGGAGGAATATGGCATCACTGCATACAACACAGACCTCGGGATCTATTCCGCTCAGAGCATCGAAGTCTCCGCCGCTCTGGCTGAGAGTGTCCGCGTTGCCTTAAACGAGTTTGACACAGCCTCTCTCGGGACAGAAAACAGACTCACCCGCGACATCCTGCTGGATTCACTGGAAACCACCATTGCCGCGGCTTCCTTTCCCTGTTATGAAGAGCCACTCCGCCCTTCCACCGGCGTACAGTCGGAACTTCCCATTCTCCTGGCGGAATATAATTTCGAGGACAAACAGGATGTCAACGATTACCTCGCCATTCTCTCCGGCATCCCGGCATACTTTGAAAGCATCTGTGACTATGAAAGGGAAAAATATGACTGCGGGCTGTTTATGGCGGACTTTACTGCCGAAACCGTGATTGCCCAGTGTGAAGATTTTGCAGCTTCCGCCGAAAACAACTATCTGGTCTATACTTTTGAGGAAAAAATCACTGACATCTCTGGTCTGACTGCCAATGAACAGGCTGCCTTCTGTCAGCAAAACCAGGCGATTGTGATACAGCAGGTGCTGCCCGCCTTTCAGGAAATCGCGGACACGCTGCGGAAGCTGAGCAGCGCAACCCCGAGCCAGGACAGCGGCACTGAAGTCTCAACAACCAGCACCGACACCGCCTCCAGAGATAGCCGCATAGCCTCCTCGTCCGAATCCGATATCAATAAGATTTATGGTCTCTGCGCCCTCCCCAAAGGGCGCGAATATTACGCCCTTCTGGTTCGCCGGGCGACCGGCAGTTCCGACGGCATCGGGACCCTGCAGGAACGCGTGGAATCCCGCCGCACCGTAGATCTTCTGGAAATATCATCTCTTCTGGCCAAACATCCCTCCCTGGATGTCGAGGCGTTGTCCGCCGAAGCCCCCTGCGAAACGCCGGAGGAAATGCTGGATCTCCTGGAGAATGCGATCCTCGCGGATTTTCCCTCCGTGGATGGCTGCGATTACACCGTAAAATATGTGGACGCCTCCATGGAAGAATACCTTTCCCCCGCCTTTTATCTGACCTCGCCGCTGGATGATTACACGCAAAACTCCATCTACATCAACAGCGGCAACGGCTATGAAGAAATCCGCCTGTTTACCACGCTGGCCCACGAGGGGTACCCGGGGCATCTCTATCAGAACGCTTATTTTTGCAGCACCAATCCCTCGCCCATCCGCACGCTGCTCGGTCCCTCAGGTTATTTCGAAGGGTGGGCGACCTATGTGGAGCTGTTCTCTTACCGGTACGCGGGGCTCTCCGATGAGACAGCCGAAGTGCTGGCGCTGGAGCAGTCCGCCATCTTAAGCCTTTACGCCACAGCGGATCTCGGCATTCACGCCGACGGATGGACTTTTACGGACACGCTGGATTTTTTCTCGGAATACGGGTTCTCGGACGAAGACACCATCCGCGAAATCTTTGAGTTGATTGTATCGGAGCCGGCGCATTACCTGAAGTATTACATCGGCTATCTCGAATTTACAGACTTAAAGGAATACGCAAAAGAGATCGGCAGCACAGGGTACTCCGACCTCTCTTTTCACCGGGCAGTTCTCACCATGGGACCCGCACCGTTCTCTATCCTGGAAAATTATCTGCCTGATTACCTGAATATAGTTTCAGGGGAGCAATAACTTCTACCTGATCAGCAGACTGACTCTCGCGTACCATAACACAAGACATTTTCTTAATCGTTTCTTTATACTTTCTTTATTTCTTTTTTCCGGGGTCTGACCCCGGAAACTCCATCTAACCCGTGCACTTCGCCAGCGGCCTGCCGAGATGCTTTCGCTCCAGCCGCCGCAGGATAATGCAGAAGAGCGGTATGACCACCGCCGTCGCCGCTGCCCACGCCATAGGATCCGTATGACAGACCGCGTCATATCCATGTACAGGAATGGCGAAAAGCGACATGCATCCACGGGCCACCAGTTCGCTGCAGCCGGCAAACATAGCCACCGCCCCGTAGCCAAGCCCCTGGATTGCCAGACGAATGCAGTTTAAGAAAGCCAGCAGCCAGAAAAACATCCCCGCAAACGCCAGCTGCTGCTGGACATATCCGAGCACTACTGTCTCCTCCGCATCCACAAAAAGGAGCGCGATCTTAGACCCGGCCAGAACCAGCACAATTCCCATGCCGATCGCATAAATAAGTGCAATCAGCACACTGCAGGACACACCCTGCCGGATCCGCTTAAACTGCCCGGCGCCGAGATTCTGGCTGCCGAACGTGGAAGCTGCCGTGGCAAAAGCGTCAAATGGGCACATCGCCAGCTGCTTTACTTTCAGCGCCGCCGTGTAAGCAGAGACAAAGACCGACCCGAGGGTATTCACCGCGCTCTGAAGCATGATGCTGCCAATCGCGGTAATGGAAAACTGCAGCCCCATCGGCACACTGATTTTTACCAGATTTCCAATGTAGACAGGCTTAAACTGCCGCTCCTCCTTTTCGCACCGCAGGATCTCATATTTTTTTACCATATAAATCAGACAAAGCACACCGGAGACCGCCTGCGCCGCAATGGTCGCCAGCGCCGCTCCCGCGACACCCATCTGAAACACAATGATAAAAATCAGATCCAGCACGATATTCAAAATTGTGGAGAGGATCAGAAAATAAAACGGCGTTTTCGAATCTCCCAGCGCGCGGATGATCGCGGACGTCACATTATACAGTATTGTAAACGGCAGCCCCAGGAAAATGATCAGCAGATAGCGGTAGGACTGCGCAAAAAGCTCCTCCGGCGTACTCATCCACAGCAATATGTTATCGCACAGCAGCGCCATGGCAACCGTAATCGCAATCGCGATCAGTATACTCAAATATGCCGCGTTCATCACATACCGGCGCATGCTGCTGAAATTCTTTGCCCCGAACTGCTGCGCCACCGGCACGCCCATACCGGAGCAGGTCCCGAAACAAAAACCGATGATCAGAAACATGATCGATGAGGTGGCTCCCACCGCGGTCAAAGACGTCAGCCCCAGATAGCGACCGACAATGATCGTATCTATCATATTGTACATCTGCTGAAACAGATTTCCGAATACCAGCGGAACGGAAAATTGCCAGATCAGACGAAGCGGATTCCCCGCTGTCATATCTCTTGTCATAACACAACCTCCCCTGTGTGATATAGTCATCCATGAATTTTCTATATTTGCAGAACCTTTTTCATGCTTGCAGCCCACTTTTTATTTTCTCATTTATGTGAGTTTCAATCTCTTCTTTGCACTATATCCTCGATTTCTGCTTTTTAAGGTGAGTTCCGATCAGGAATCAATGTTTAACTCCCTGTAAATCTCGCGCTTCCCGACGCCACGGTCTTTCGCCACCTGCTTCATAGCGGACTTCCGGTCCATCCCGCTGTCCGTATAGTATGCCATGTGCTCCTCAACGCTCAGTCTCTCCCAGCTCTCCTGCTGCTCGCGGATCAGTTCCCGGCGATCGCGCCCCTCGATCACGATGACACACTCGCCTTTCACTCCGTTCGCCTCATAATAGGAAATTGCCTCGGAAAACGTCGTCCGGAAAACCGTTTCAAACTTCTTCGTCAGCTCCCGGCAAACAGCTATTTTACGCTCCCCCAGCGCAGATTGCAAGTCTTTTATTGTAGAAATCAAATGGTGCGGCGCCTCATATACGATCAGTGTCCGCGTTTCATTTTTCATCTCCTCCAGAACCGCCGCACGCTCCTTTTTCTCCCGCGGCAAAAACGCCTCAAAGGAAAAACGCCGCGTGGGAAGCCCGGACAATGTCAGCGCCGTGATGCAGGCTGCCGCCCCCGGCAGGGAAGTCACCTCGATTCCCTCCTCATAACAGATCCTCACCAGATCCTCGCCCGGGTCAGAGATCCCCGGCGTGCCGGCATCGGTGATGAGAGCGATATCCTGCCCGGCTTTCAGCTTCTCCACCAGCGTATAAGCTTTCTCAATTTTATTATATTCATGATAGCTGGTCATCGGCGTTTTGATCTCAAAATGATTCAAAATCTTAATCGAATTCCGCGTGTCCTCCGCTGCAATCAGGTCCACCTGCTGCAGCGTCTTAAGGACGCGCAGGGTGATGTCGTCCAGATTACCGATGGGTGTCGCACACAGATATAGTTTTCCGGCCATAATTTTTGTCCTTTCCTATAGATTTCTGTAGTAGCATGGCATATAACTACTCATACCTGCTCATGCATTTTAGTACTAAAACTATTGGCACACCATTTTTCACATGATAATTAAGTATTTTTCACACATTATACGGATTATAATCGTTTTTACTGCATTCTTGTCCGTATGTCTCATTATGCCATACGGACGATTTTAACACACAGCCTGTTCTCGTCCGTTTTCCGCACTATTTCCTACGGACAATTTTAACACGCAGCCTGCTCTCGTCCGTTACAGCGCAAAATCACATATAAATATTAAACCTGAATTATTCACGGCATAACAGCGGGAGCCGCTGAAAACCGCGTAG
>JAJQCB010000115.1 GCA_021203005.1 Clostridiales bacterium
CTTGCCAGCCTCCGTCCGCCCCTCCCTGCGAAGGCCGGAAGCCATTTTCCCAAGCAAAGACAGCAGAAATGCCGCGCCGATCATCAGCAGTGTGGAAATCCGCGCCGGCAGAAAATTCAGCACATCATCCAGCCGGGCTGCCGCCGTACCGAAATGACGATACTTTTCATTTTTATATCCCACCATGGAATCCATCGTGTTGACAGCTTTATAAAAATACCCCAGAACCGGGCCGCCGATGACCAGGAAAAGCAGCGGCGCAATGACCCCGTCCGATGTATTCTCCGCCACAGTTTCCACCGCCGCCTTGACCACGCCGGTCTCATCCAGCGCTTCCGTGTCCCGGCCGACAATCATGGAAACCGCCTGTCTTGCGGCCTGCAACCCCTCTGTTTTCAGCGCGGTATAAACTTTCATGCTCTCTACGCGCAAAGATTTTGTCGCCAGTATCGTATAACTCATGTAGGACTGCATTGCCAGTCCCAGAATCCAGTGAATCCGATAGCAGACCAGCAGGATAGCGGACGGCAAAGCCGCGGAACACACCAGAACAAGAATCACCAGACAGATTCCGGCGGCAAACTCCCGCACAGATTTGCCCGGATATTCACAGCAAAATATCTTCCGGAGCCCCCGCTCAAAACAGGAAATCATGGCTCCGATCAGACAGATGGGATGCCAGATTCCATGCGGGTCGCCGATGATAAGATCCGCAATGTATCCAATAATCAGAGCCGCTAAAAGATAAGATGTATAGCTCAATAAAAAAGCACTCAAGTCCATTTTTCTTTATTTTCTTCCTTTATAATTAAAAAGCATCGCCCCCTGCAACAGGTCTTCCCTGTGAGTACTTCGCGCGAGTGATCACCTCTATAATAGAAAAAGGGGACGAGCCAGAACCCGTCCCCTCCCACAGACTCAAACCAGATCTTTGATAATATCAAAGCAGTCAAATGTCACGAAATAATCTTTCGGCGTCTCCGCCCGGCGGATCAGCTGCGCACTGCCATCCTCCTTAAGCAGAATCTCTGCGGAGCGAAGCCGGCCGTTGTAATTGTATCCCATGGAGAAACCGTGCGCGCCGGAATCGTGGATAATCAGATAATCTCCCATATCAATCTTCGGCAGCATCCGGTCAACAGCAAACTTGTCGCAGTTCTCGCAGAGAGACCCCACCACATCGTACATGTGATCGCAGGGAGCCTCCTCCTTCCCCGCAACCGTGATATGATGGTACGCACCATAGATAACCGGCCGCATCAGATTGGCTGCGCAGGCATCCACGCCAATGTATTCCTTATATGTGTGCTTTTCATGAATCGCCTGTGTCACCACACAGCCGTAAGGGCCCATCATAAAACGCCCCATTTCCGTATAGATATCCACATCTCCCATACCCGCCGGAACCAGCACCTCGTTGTAAACCTTTTCCACGCCGACCCCGATCGCACGGATATCATTGGGGACCTGATCCGGCTTGTAGGCAATCCCCACACCGCCGGAAAGGTTGATGAAATCCATCCGCACGCCGGTCTTCTCCCGGATCTCGACACAGAGTTCAAACAGTGTCTTTGCCAGCGTCGGGTAATAATCGTTTGTCACCGTATTGCTGACCAGGAAAGCGTGAAGCCCGAAGCGCTCCACACCCTTTTCCTTTAAAATACGGTATCCCTCTATAATCTGCTCCTTCGTAAATCCGTACTTGGCATCGCCGGGGTTGTCCATGATGCCGTTGCTCAGGGTATAAACTCCGCCCGGATTATAGCGGAGACTCATTGTCTTCGGAAACTCCCCGATCAGATTTTCCAGATATGCAATGTGTGTAAAGTCATCCAGGTTAATCGTGGCGCCGATCTCACTGGCATAGACAAACTCCTCCGGAGGCGTATCGTTAGAGGAAAACATAATCTCCTCACCGGAAAACCCCAGCGCATCCGACAGCATCAGCTCCGTCATGGAAGAACAGTCTGTACCGCAGCCATACTCTTTCAATATATTCAGCAAAAACGGATTCGGCGTCGCCTTCACTGCAAAATACTCGCGGAACCCCGGGTTCCAGGAAAACGCCTCCTGCACAGCCCGCGCATTCTCACGGATCCCTTTCTCGTCATATAAATGAAAAGGTGTCGGATAAGTCTTTACGATATCTTCAATCTGTTCCTTTGTAACAAAAGTAGGCTTGGTCATCTTTCGTTTCTCTCCTAACTGCAGAATGCTGATCACACGGGAACTTTAACACCACGTTCCGATCGCATATTCTACTGCTTTCGAATTCTTTGTGTTGTGATCGGGTCCGGATATAAATATACACAAAAAATTTTTATTATGCAACTGTTTACGAGAAAAAATCTTCGCCTCGGGAAACACAGCGCAGAGACATCCATCCCTGCTCTGACCCCCATGATGTAAAACGCAATTCATATTGTCTGCACCATCTGCTGCATAATCTGCAGAATAGATGCCAGTGATTCTTTCTGCTCTCCGTGAAACATTCTGCACAATTCCTCAATCTGCGTCCCATCATCCTCATCAATACCCAGAAGATAATCCACACTGGTATCCAGAGCATTTGCCAGACAGTACATGATATACGTCGAACAGCCTTTTCTCCCCATCTCAATATCGTACAGAAACTTTGCGGAAATCCCCGCCAGTTCCGAGAGGCACTCCCTCGTATACTGTTTTCTCGTTCTTACCTCCAAAATCCGTTTTCCGCTTCTCCGGTTAAAATCTTCATACTCCCTGCCGCTTACCATAGTTGCTCCTCCCCGAAAAACACAATTGCCAGAACATACTCCTGAAACACGAGTCCCGGCAACCACATCTTTCTTTTTCTTTTGTAAAAATAATATTATGATACACAGTTCACTTCGTTCTAATAAATGTAGGAACCGTCAATCGACAAAGTTGAATCCGAAATATTCTCCACGTATACATAGTAGTATCCGGTCGCCCCCGCTGTAAACGTATGGGACACCGCACCCGAACCCTGCACAAAGGTTCTCGACCCGTCCGGATTGATAATACCCAGCCTGTATATCCCGGAGGATGGCGCCGCTTTCGCCGCCACTACAATAGATGTCCCTTTTGTCACACGGAACTTCCTGCCGTATTTTCCATAACCAGCATAGAGAGTCCAGAAAAAATTTTTAACAGAGCTTCTGTCTTTCGAAATTTCCACCTCACCCTCCTCGAAGCAGTCGCTGTCAATCGGCTCTGCCTCCGTGTACTCCGCAAGTTCATCCCCAGCCGGTATCTCCGCAAGTTCCACATCAGTCGCCTCCTGTATCCGGTACACCGCCTCCGCCGTAGCTGTTGTAGCCGCATAGACAGTCGAACTGCTCAGCGCCAATATAAGGCTCATGGGCAGTACCGCTCCGATTACGGATTTCTTTTTCATCTGTAAACACCCCTTTACATGTTTTATTCTCTGCTTTACTTCGCTGACTCCCCTTGTAAACGGTGTAGTCAAAGTTCTGTCCGGCTTTTCCCGCGGAATCATGGAAATGACCGCTTCATAGTAAGCTCTCATATTCCCACTGTGGACACAGACCTTATAATCACAGGCATATTCACTCCAGCAGTCCAGCAATTTCCGGAACCACCAGACCACCGGATTAAAAAAATGGATTGCCTCTGTCACACAGGCCAGATTTTTCGCCAGCAAATCCCTGTGCCTCACATGTGTCATCTCATGAAGAAACACAAAATACAATTCTTCCCTCGTAAAATGCTCCATGGGCAGCAATATGGTCAGATGATACCATCCGGTCACCTGCGGAACCGCAGCCTTATATGTCTGTCCCAGCGCAATCCGCTTTGGAGAAAGATGAAGCTCTTCGCATACCGTCAAAAATATTTCCGTCGTTTTCCGGTCACAGGGACAGGCTTCTCTCACCGTTCTGCGATAATACAGAGTCACTCTCACATAGGATACTGTATAAACCACTACGCCAGCCGACCAGATCAGGCATACCATTTTACAAACCCCCAGCATCATCGGCGTTGGAAAAAACATCATCCCATATCGGATCGTTCCGTCTCTTCTGACCATAACCATCAGAACCAGCCAGGGAATCGGAATAATCCAGAATATCTGAATCACACGAAAAACCCAATAAAGAATATTCAGATACCCGGCATGCTCCAGGCCGCGCCCGATTCCATACCAGACCATGGTCAGCACGCTTCCCGTCAAAGTTGTCAGCAAAATCAGAAAGGCCAGTTTAATCGTCCAGATCATCCAGCAGTTCTCTGATTGAGCGGATTTCATCCTCTGATATCTTCTGCGAACTGCAGAGAGCGGACACCAGCCGCGAAGGCTTTCCGCCAAACCAGAAATCTGTTTCCTCGCTCAGCATCTGCTGTTTATACTGTTCCTCACTCTTCTCTGCATGTGCATAGGAAATTCTTCCTACACGATACGTACTGACATATCCTTTATCCGAAAGCTTCTTCAGAAAAGTCACCATCGTAGTCCTTGCATAATCTTTTTCGTAGCGCTCCCGCATCCTCACAATAAGATCCTGTACAGCAATATCCCCGTGTGAATCCCAGATCAGCTTCATAATCAATGTCTCACATGCACTGAGTTTCAATAGTTTTTCCTGCTTTTTCATGCCACCTCAATCCTGTCTGTTTTTTTAAACGCGTCTATTAGTTTCGACATGACTATTGTAATAGACGATAAGCAGTTTTTCAATATTCTTTTATACATCGATAGCACATTTCACCACGCAAACATCCTGTATATAATTTCATTCCCATACCCCAATTCTGCTTTTCCTATAATACTCTGCAAAAAGGAGAGATTTTATGGCATCCAAAAAGACTATACATACGTTCCGCCAGAATCTGACAGAACTTCTGAATGAGGACTCTCTCACTTCCATGCGTAATCTCAGCACCAGCATCGGAGCCTGCGACAGCTACATCCGCAAAATCATAAACGACGACGCTTCCCCATCTCTGGATAAGGTTGATGATATCAGCGAATTTTTTGATATCGACAGTTGGAAGCTGTTCTACGACGAAGATGCTGATGATGACGACTCGCTCGCCATCATAGAAATGATCCGGCGGATGCCGGCCGACATGCTTCCGCTGGTGAAACAGTATCTGGAATACCTGATGGAAAAAGAGAACGACTGAGCCGGTTTGCCCATTGCCCGGAAAGCTGTCAGGTTGCGGAGTAATACGGACGAGACGGGCAAGCTGTTATCCGTTGCCCGGGAAACTGTCGCGTACGCACAGGGCGCCGTATCCTGCCTGCTCATTTGGATAAGAGGAAAACCCAGGCAAAGGCCGTGCTCCGCGGCGCAGATATGCTTTCACTTTTTCCCCATACAGCCAGGCGTCATTTCCGAGGCGGATTCCCCACTCCATCAGCATGGCTGCGGCGCCGGTGACAAAAGGCGCCGCCATGGAAGTGCCGCTTTTCGCGGTATATCCCCCGCCGGGTGCACAGGAGATAATATCGACTCCCGGCGCCGCCAGATCAGGCTTGACGCCGCCGGACTGCAGGCTGCCTCCGCGCCCGGAAAAAGAAGCATAACTGTCAAATGCCGCATCGTAAGCTCCCACGGAAATCACCTTTTCAGACGTGGCCGGAATCGTGATGGTATTGTCCGCCGTCGGCGTCAGAAATCCTGTCCCCGCCGAGAGTACGGACTGCCCCGGGAACCAGAGATCATAGCGACCGTCAACCAGCTTTCGCGGCTCCAGTATCACCTCCCAGATACCGGAATCCACATAGGTCTCCCGCGGAATAAAATCAAAATAAATCTCCTGGTCAGCGCTGTAGGGACGGGGTTCGCCGTAATAAACCAGCACTTCGGTCCCCTCTGCGTCAAATCTCTGCGTCTGCCTGGCCGGATCCAATGGGCCGAAAATGTTTCCGCCCGGGAATCGGATGGAAATATCAAACTGATCTTCATAAGATTTCCAGAGCTGGAGATTCAGGGACGGCTCGTATTCTCCCACGGAAAAAGAGATGATAATTGAAGAAATACGGCCGGAGTTTTCAGGTAAAAGAATCCCCGATGTATGAATCCGTGACGCACCCTCGTTCCCGGTTCCCGCCACAATCACTGACTTCCAATAGGAAGCCGCCTCGTTCAAATAGGTCTCCGCAAGGGAAGTTCCCCGGTGAGAGCCGTAATTGTTTCCGAAACTCAGGTTCACGGCAACGGGCGTCCCCAGTTCTTTCGCCAGCCGCAGCACATAATCCACAGCCAGGATCAATTCCGTGGTACGCGGAAATCCATCCGGATCCGCCGTACCCATCTTTACAATGATAAGCTGAGACTTCGGAGCCACACCGCGGTAGAGACCGTCAGATGCCCTTCCGTTTCCGGCACAGATTCCCGCCACATGCGTCCCGTGGCCACTGCTATCCCGGCTCGGGACAATGGCGTAGCGTCCCTGCTCCGAAGTCTGCGCCAGCGCCTCATTGATCTGGCCGCTGTCAAAAAAGCGGTCCAGCGTCTGATCCCAGAGGCTCACGATCCGCGTCGTCCCATCCGCATTCCGGAAATCCGGGTGGGCGTAGTCAATGCCGGAGTCGATCACAGCCACAAGGATACCATTGCCGTAGAGAGGCGCAGATTCTGCCGCAATTTTTTCTGTATCTTCCCCGAAATCAATCGTCGCCCCGCCAAAACCATTTCTTTCCTCTGCGGAACTTTCAACACGCTCTTCCATCTCTCCCTGAGACACATCTGACATACTTCCCACCTGAAGCGAATTCACACAGGAAACACGCCTGCCTTCGTTCACCGCGAAGAACAGGCGCTTTGGTTTTTCGATATATTCAATTTCCGGCCACCCGGAGACTTCCTCCATCCGGTCCTGCGGAACCGTCAGCACCGCATAGCCGTTTAACAGAGGACGGATCACAATTCCGTCAGACAAAGGCTCCGCACCCTCCAGACCGCCCGACGCCTTTACAATCAGCTGCCAGGTCTTCCCCGCAGCGTCATACCCCACATTCAATTCCTCCGACTTTTCGCGCTCCTCCTCCGTCGCTTCCAGGGCAAGATTTAAGAGATTATCCAGTTTTTCATTATTCATAGGACGGATCCTTTTTTGTGTATAATACGAAAGCCTGATTGCAGCCCGCACCAAACATTTCAGCTAAAACACAATAACTTTTCTACATCCTATTCCGAAACCGTCCCGGAATTTCCGATATTTTTAAAAATAATGACAATTATAAATTGTAAGACTGTGGGAACATAATTCGATTATACAGCGGCCGGGAATCGCATCTCATCAAGTTCCACTAAACAAACATTACCACAGCTTTTCGAGAAATCAATGGCGTCTTTGGTGAAACCGGACTTTGAAAAAACAGGAATGCTCCTTGAATCTAAAATTTGATACTATAATTTTAGCAGGAGGCAGCAAAATTCTACATGGATTTTTCAGTCAATTCAGATGGAAAATCGAATCCTGTAGGTTCCCGCAAAGGCCTCCAGGCAGTATCCATCCGATGTCTTTTTTGCCTGCAGACCGTCCGTTTCGGTCACTTCCGCTGCCTGCTTCAGGCAGATCGTCGCCGCCGTGTTTACCGGAACCATCACATCCAGAGTTACCTGATTTCCCGACTTCTTCCAACGGTTTACAATCTTCCCGTAGATGCTCTCATAGGAAACCTCCGCCCAGTCGAGACCGCCGCCGATCTGCGGCTGCACATAGTAGTGCTTATATCCCGGCATCTTTTCATCAATCTCCAGACCGCCCACCACGCGGTAGAGCCAGTCGCCCACCGAACCGTAGGCGTAATGATTAAAGGAATTCATATCCGGGCTCCACATGGTCCCGTCGGGTTTTAAGCCGTCCCAGTGCTCCCAGACCGTAGTCGCTCCCATCTTCACCTGATAGAGCCAGCTGGGGAAGTCCTCTTTCAGCAGGAGGTCATAGGCCTCATCCAGGCAGCCGTTCTCACTCAGAGCATGTGTAAAATAAGGCGTGCCGATAAAGCCTGTCACCAGATGCCCATCCTCCGCATCCAGAAGCTTTTTCAGATTCTTCACCGTGATATCTTTATACTCTTCCGGTACCAGATGGAAGTACAGTGCAACAATATGAGCCGTCTGTGTCTGCACCGTCAGTTCGCCGTTTTTCTGAAAGAAATGCCGTACAAAAGCAGCTTTTAACCGTTCAAAAAGCGCCTGATATTCCTTCGCATCTTCTGTCTCACCCAGCGCCTCCGCCATCTTTGCTACCAGATCGGTGGAATAGCAGTAATAAGCCGCACAGGTGTAGGCCGTCGGCGTCGCGCCGAAATAGCTTCCCTCCTCCGCGTCTAAGGCCACCCAGTCGCCAAACTGGAGCGCATAGGAGAACATGCAGTCCTCCGTGCTGTGCTCTCCCATAAAGGAAATCCATTTCTTCATGGAATCATACTGCCGTCGGATGATTTCCAGATCGCCGTACACCAGATACATCGTCCAGGGATTAATCACTGCCACGTCGGCCCATGCTGTAGATCCAACCGTTCCCTGGCTGTTCAGCCAGTCCTCCCCGCTGTGTCCGGTCAGAATATCCGGCACCACGTGGGGCACCGCCCCCTCCGGGGTCTGATCGTTCATCACGTCTTTCAGCCACTTGCTGTAAAACGTGTAGGTATCCATCAGGAACGCGGCTGTCCGGCAGAAAATCTGCGCGTCGCCGGTCCACCCCAGCCGCTCGTCGCGCTGCGGGCAGTCCGTCGGGATATCGAGGAAGTTCCCTTTCATCCCCCAGAGAATATTGTGCTGCAGCTGGTTGATCAGCGGATTGGAACAGGAAAAATCGCCGATCTGCCGCATCGCGGAATGCACCGCCCAGGCGGTAAAGTTTTCCTTTTTCACCTCACCCGGATAAGACGCCACCTTCGCATAACGGAATCCCTGGAAGGTAAAATGCGGATGGAAAACCTCCTTTTCTCCTCCCTTGCAGACATAGGTAATCGTCTCTTTCGCTAAACAAAGGTTTTCCGTGTAAACATTGCCTTTCGCATCCAACGTCTCAAAGAAATTCAACACAACTTTATCTCCGGCCGCCGCGTTTTCCACCGTAAAATAACACCACCCGGTCAGGTTCTGTCCGAAATCAATGACGGTATCGCCCTCCGGCGTGGTAAGGATCGCCACCGGATCCACCTGTGTCATCTCCTCGACAGCACAACCTTTCTGGGAAACCAGGGTGGAAAGGTCACGCTCCACCGCCGTCACCGCTTCCCATGCGCTGTCGTCAAATCCTTTTTCTTTCCAGCCGTCCTGCTCCAGACGGGCATCATAGGTCTCGCCGTCATAAATCTCGGAAAAGAGAACCGGGCTTTTGCTCCCCCTCCAGCTGGTATCGCTGGCGATCACCTCCCGGCTTCCATCCATATAATCGACGATAATCTGCCCGCCGAACGCGATCCGGTCGCCGTAAAGATTCCGGACGTGGTTAAAGCTCATATCTCCTTTATACCAGCCTGCCCCCAGATGCACGCCGATGACGTTTTCTCCTTCCGTCAGGAGCTCCGTAATCTCCCATGTCTGGTACAGCAGGCGCTCATTGTAAGAAGTCCAACCCGGGGCGAACTCATCCCGCCCCACTTTCTGCCCGTTGATATACGCCCGGTAAAGACCGTGGGCAGAGGAAACCAGGTACGCGGACTTTACTTCCCCGTTCACGGTAAACGCTTTCCGTATATATGTCCCCTCGCTCTTTGCGGCATCCTCCGCTTTTTCCGCCGTGACAAAAGCGCCCTGCCAGTGAGCGTTATCCTGATATCCGGTAAGAAAGCTGCTTCCATACCATCCGGTATCCTCCCCGCTCACCACCACGCGCACGCGGATCCCGTATTTCTGTATATCCTCCCACGGCAGATTTATCATGACATGCGCCGATTCCTCCGACTGCACTTCGCCGCTGTCAAAAACCGGCGCATCAAAATCATTTTCTTTTGCGATCTGAATCCGGTACTGTTCCTGAACCGCGCCCCGTTTCTCCGATTCCAGCACCCAGCCGATCTGAGCCGCACCGGTGATTCCTTTTGCTCCCTCCAGATAATTAACCGTAATTCTGCGAATTGATGCCATTTTTCTTTTCCTCCCTCTTTCTCCCGGGCTCCTATGGTCTCTCAACCCAGAGTCCGGCATATAAAATTAAAATAACACAGGAAAAGATTTATGAATATGGAAAAATAAATCATTTCAGATAGATTTTTGAATCTCAAATAGATATTAAGAACCGCACTTCCGGTCAAGATCGTATTTTACTTTGATCTCCTCAAAATTACCCTTATAAACCTCCGCCTGCATCCCGACCGCACGCGCTCCCTCTACATTGTCGTTTCTGTCGTCGAGGAACAGGCACTCCTCCGCTCTCAGACGAAACCGGTCGAGCAGGCAGCGGTAAATCCGCGCGTCCGGCTTAACGACCCCCACCTCCGCAGAATACAGGATGCCGTCAAAATATTCCCGCGGCGCAAAATCGGTGAAGTAAGTGTAAAAATTATCCGCCGCGTTGGAAAGCACATAGATGCCGTATCCCTTTTCCTTCATTTCATCGCAGAATATCCGGGCTTCCGGAATCGGTTTCATACAGATCATCCACTCATAATTGCAACGCCGCAGTCCCTCGTAAAGCCGCTCCGGCACACGTGCGGCGACACGCGCCAGCATTTCCTCCTCCGAGATCGCCCCCTGATCCCGCAGTACCCACTCTGGCCCTTCAAAAAGCTCCCGGCGGATTACTGCCCGATCCTCCTCACCGTCTAAAAAACGGGAAAGAGGTATCTCCGGATCGTAGGTAAGCAGCACATTTCCCATATCAAGAACAATATTATTAATCACTCCGCGCTCCTCCGGCACATTTTTCTATCTCATCGTTGCGAATATGTCCGTTCTTCAGATTCGGCCGCAGCCAGTTCTCCTTCGCATAATCCCACAACTCTTCCGATCCCAGATGCGTGTTGCGGTTCCGTCCCAGGATCTGGTCGATATGGACGCCATGCTCCACCCAGGCTTTTCCGCCGGTGGCTGCATTGAGCATCATGGGCTGAAGATTGTCAAGCGCCCGCGCGAACCGGGCCTCCGGCGTCTTCTGTTCTTCAAACTCCCGCCAGACATCATAGAGCATCTTCCCCTGATCCGCCGGGAGAAGTCCGTAGATGCGCTCCGCCGCCCGCTGTTCGCGTGCCTCCTGGGTTTTCTTTCCCTCCTCGTCATAAGCATAGGTATCCCCGGCGTCAATCTCCACAATATCATGGATCAGAAGCATCAGCACCGTCCGCAGCACATCGATGGGCTCATTGGCATACTCCGCAAGCAAAACTGCCATAATTGCCATATGCCAGGCATGCTCCGCATCGTTCTCCTTGTGTTCGCCATCGGAGAGATAAGTCTGGCGGCCAATATTTTTTTCCTTGTCAATTTCCAGAATAAAGTCCAACTGCTGCCGCAGGCGGGCAGGTTCTCTCTCCCAATTATCAATCATCGATTCTCACATCTCCTTCGAAACTGTCATCTGAAACCATACTATAATTCTGCCCATGGCTGCCGCACAGCCTCCACAACAGTCCCCGGATTCCGCACCGCCTCATCCATCCTGCAAGCCAGATAAGCATCCTGCAATCCGTCAGACAGGCTGTAAAACTCCCTGCCCCCGTCCGCATATTCTTTCATCCGCCGCATGGCTGTCGCCACGGCGATCTCATCGTCATTCAGCTTCGCTCCGGGGAACGGGTTGCGATACAGGAAAGCACTACCCAGCATGATACCCTGGTGCGACCATCCCTGAATATTATTAACGCCATCGTCCAGGCGGACAAAGGGCAGCGTCACCGGCCGGTTCTCTGCATTGAGATAACGGACCGTCAGATCATTGATTTCCCCGCGAACGCCCTGGATATTCATCCGTCTCGTCCGGATCGGCGAAAAATACTGCTCATCCGAGAAATCCAGAAATGCACTCTTTCCGTTCGCAAAATCCAGGGAAACCATATCCCGCGCCGCACGGATCACACGCCCGCTCTCATCGTACCCGTCCCTTCCCATCGTATAAGTCACGTCGAATTCGTACCGCTTTCCGCTGACCGCGCAGTCCTCAAATCCCACTCCCAGAAACTTTCGAAACAGGCTGACCGCGTGATACCCATGCACCGCGGAGAGCGACACATTGGAAACCTCACCGGGCAGCCCCCGCCGGATCACCTCCAGGCAGGAGCTGTAAAGCGGCCAGAACTGATACTGCTCACAGATCTGCGCCCGCGCCTGATGCGTCTGCGCGGCATCCCAGATTTTCTGAAAATCCTCTGCGGAATACCCCGGCGGCGTCTCACAAAGCACCGCCTCACCCAACTCGAAAAGCCTCTGCAGGAAATCCGTGGTCACCGCGCGGTTTACACAGAGAATCACATAGTCGTGGGGAAAATGCAGCCCCTCGTTCCAGTCCGTTGTGGCGGGTACACCCCACTGCACCGCCACCTCCGACGCCTTTTCCCGACTGCGGGTAATCACCGCGGAAATCTGAAACTCATCCGGCAGTTCCTTCGCAATCCGGTGAAAATAATTCGCCCGCCATCCGTTTCCGATTATCACAATTCTTGTCATAGCTTCCTCCTGTCAATCCATTTCATTATGATTCGCAGTCTATTTGTTACTATTCACAGTCTACTTGTTACTATTCACAGTCCTCCACTCTCCATGCAGATTTCCAGAATCCTCTGCACAGCATCCTCCCGCCCCGTGTGAACCACATAGTCACAGAGTGCCGCATTTTTCAACTCATTCTCCAGAGAAATCAGACGCAGCATTTTTTCATGGTTGCTCATATCCTTCTCCAGAATGCTCTCAATCATTTTCTCGCGGCTGCACTTACAGAAAATGATAACCGTAGGGTAATGGCGCTTCATCGCAATCGCCCCGCTCAGATCAATCGGCATGACGATATAACGGCTGCCTGCCATCAGCGCGGAAATATCCGCCCACTTCGTTCCGTAAGCATAGCCGGCATACATCGTCGTCTCTATAAAGGATTCTCGATCCCGTACAAATTCCTCCGGGGTAATCCGCGTATGGATGCCGTCAGACACCGGTCTGGTCGTATATGCCTTTGGCACGGTAAAAAAATCACTATATTTGCAAAGTTCCCGCGTAATCTTATTTTTATTGGAACCGCTCGGTCCCACCAACGCGACCACAGCGGGATGGCTGGCCTCCACACGATCCTCAATCATGGAGGATTTGATCTGATTTAACAGCGTGAAAAACTCATCAAAATTGTTGACTGCCAGCAGACCGGTCAGCTCCGTGTTCCAGGGTTTCCTCATCAGCACCGGAAAGCGGGCGTTGCTCTTTAAAATGTTCTTCGGTCCATCGTCCAGCGCGATATCCACGTGCACCATGGACTTATGTACCCCCATGATGATGTTTTCCTCCGGAAAATCCGGGAAAGCCTCCTGAATCTGCCTCATCCGACGGGACATAAACTCCGGATAGGCAGCCGTGATGATGTAAACAATCCCTTTCGTCTGCAGCTTTCGTATAAAAGCTTTGGATTCTTCCGGGACAAACTGGCGGTCATAGAGCCGTTCATCGTGATAATACTTTTTTATCACGGAAGCCCTGCCTGTATTCTCCCAGGAAGTGATATCTTCCAGGGTGAGCGGCGGGTCAAAATTGTATTCTTCGTTCGCCATCTCGATGGCCCGGTCATTAAACGGGGCGATCACATCGTCCCAGTCGATTCCAAATGTAAGCATGAGCGGCTCCTCTCTGAATAACTTCCAATCAGGTAATTGCGAAACTTCTAATACATTTTCCATAGTTTCGCGATCGCCTATCAATTCCTATTTCTGCGAAAAGAACAGAAATCTCAGGCAAAAAATCTGGCGTCAATTTCCACAAGCAGACCGTTAGGCAGATTTTCGCAGACTTTCCGAGCATAGTGTTTCCTGTTTGCGCATTGTCTGAGCCTGTTTACAGGCGAGTTTGCAAAAACAGGAAACAATGGGCGGCGGAGGAAAGTCCGAAAATCTTTGCCATGTCTGCGGTGTAAATTGACGCCAGATTTTTCATATAATCATGGAATAATTTTCCCATCTCCTGCATTATAAAATGATATCTGCTGCCAGAACAACGCCTTTAACATATCATTTATTTTTCCTGCGGAACCTCCTCCCGAATCTCCTTCGTTCGGATTTCCCTGCAGATTGCATCGATGAACTCACCTAAAGGCTTGACACCCTCATCGCCTGCGAACCGGCTGCGAACGGATACGGTTCCATCCGCTTCCTCATTCTGACCTACAACCAGCATATAAGGCAGCCGCGCCATACGCGCATCGCGGATCTTGTAGCCAATCTTCTCCGCACGGCTGTCTACGGAGACATCCACGCCGTTTTTCGCAAGCTCGGCGCGAACCTGTTCCGCATAATCTACATACTTTTCAGAGATCGGCAGCACGCGCACCTGCTCCGGGCAGAGCCAGGTCGGGAACTTACCGGCATATTTCTCAATCAGCCAGGCGAGGGTCCGCTCATAACAGCCGATGGATGTCCGGTGAATAATAAACGGACGGACCTTATCGCCATTCTGGTCAATATAATACATATCAAACTGCTCAGCCTGCAGCTCGTCCCACTGGACAGTGATCATGGTATCTTCCTTACCGTAGACATTCTTCGCATTGATATCGACCTTCGGTCCGTAGAACGCGGCCTCGCCGACATCCTCCACAAACGGAATTTCCAATTCTGTCAGGACATCGCGGAGATGCTGTTCCGTCTGTTTCCACACCTCTGGGCTTCCGATATATTTATCTGGATTCGCAGGATCACACTTTGATAAATGATAAGTCACATCGTCCTGGAGTCCCAGAGTCGTCAGGCAATGCTTTGCCAGGGCCAGACAACCCTTAAACTCCTCCACCATCTGATCAGGACGTACAATCAGATGGCCCTCGGAGATCGTAAACTGACGCACACGGGTCAGACCGTGCATCTCACCGGAATCCTCATTGCGGAACAGTGTGGAAGTCTCGCCGTAGCGGCAGGGCAGGTCACGGTAAGATTTCTGCGTCGCTTTATAGACAAAATACTGGAACGGGCAGGTCATAGGGCGAAGCGCATAGACTTCCTTATCCTTATCCTTTTCCTCATCGCCCAGGACAAACATGCCCTCTTTGTAGTGATCCCAGTGACCGGAAATCTTATACAGGTCACTCTTCGCCATAAACGGCGTCTTCGTGCGGACATACCCCCACTCATTATCCTCCAGATCCTCAATCCACCGCTGCAGCTTCATGACCATCTTCGTGCCTTTCGGCATCAGCAGGGGAAGTCCCTGACCGATGACGTCAACGGTAGTGAACAGCTCCATCTCCCGGCCCAGACGGTTATGATCGCGGTTCTTGATGTCCGCCAGATACTCCAGATACTCTTTCAGCTCGTCCTTCTTCTGGAACGCCGTTCCGTAAATTCTCTGCAGCTGCGCCCGGTTGCTGTCGCCTCTCCAGTATGCCATGGAGGAAGAAGTCAGCTTAAACGCTTTGATTCCCTTTGTGGACATCAGATGCGGACCCGCACACAGATCCACGAAACCTCCCTGATCATAGAAAGAAATCTCCGCATCCTCCGGCAGATCCTCGATCAGTTCCACTTTGTACGGTTCTTCCCTCTCCTGCATGAAACGGATAGCCTCATCTCTGGGCAGTGTGAAGCGCTCCAGCGCATGCCCTTCCTTGATAATCTTTTTCATTTCTTTTTCAATATTATCCAGATCCTCCCTGGAAAAAGGCTCCGCCTCAAAATCATAGTAATAACCGGTATCAATGGAGGGACCGATGGCAAGCTTTGCGTTGGGAAAAAGCCGCTTCACCGCTTCTGCCAGAACATGTGATGTCGTGTGGCGGATCGTGGAAAGTCCTGCCGGATCATTGGCAGTGAGAATATTTAAGCTGCAGTCCTCCGTAATCACGGTTCGCAGGTCTACTACTTCTCCGTTTACCTCACCGGCGCAGGCTGCCCGCGCCAGACCCTCACTAATATCCCGCGCGATATCATACACGCTCATATTCTGCTCATACTCTTTCGATGAGCCGTCCTTCAACGTAACTTTCATCGTTTTTCTCCTCTTTCCTATCTGAATGATAAACTGAATTTTTCTTTATGGATGCACTTCGCAATCACAAATCGCAAAACCTCTCCTGCACATCCGCAGCCGTACCATATTTACTTTCCGCGCCCGCAGCACTTTTTATACTTCTTTCCGCTCCCGCAGGGACAGGGATCGTTGGGGTAAATCTTCTCAGGCTTCACAACAGTGCCGGATTTCTTCTGCTCCAGATAAAGCTCTTTTAACTTCTCCTCAGAAAAAATCTCCTTCCACTGCGGCAGCTCGTACAGCCACTCCGCCTTCGCATCCACCATATTTTTATACAGCTTTTCCTTGTCAAACACAAGACTTACCTGCGAATCCTCGGTCAGATCCTCCAGATCATTCGGCGTGACCAGGCTCTCCTGGATGCCATCCAGAAATCCGACCATTGCCATCACTTCCAGGTCATACTTTTCGGCAAGCTCTTTCACCGTGCCCTCCACCGCTTCATCCGGGTTCGTCAGAAGCTGCTCATACACACCTTTCTCCAGAAGAAAATACCGGTTCCAGAACTTTTGCAGCTCGCCCTGGTCCGCCTTGTTATTGTAGGCAATTTTCTGCCAATCCTGTAATAATCCCATATTCTATACCACCTTTTTTCATTGAATAGCGATAGTATACATCACTTTCCGGTATTTTTCAATTTGTAATTATTCAGAACAAGACAAATTTACAGAAAAGCAGTGTCGGATGCTTGCATTCGTAAGCTGCTTTTCTGCAAATTTATCTGGCGCAAACGCGACAGTGAGAAAATGTGCAGCATTTTCGAGCCTGGTTCTGAATAATTTCCTCCATTTTTTCAAAAATCATCGCTTCGATGAATACTTCTCCTAAAACCGTTCATAATAAAAACAGTAAGACGGTTCTCACAAAACCCCCGAAAACCGTCTTTCTATTAACTTATCCTCCCCTATGACATCTCCGGGATCTGCATTGCCAGGTCCCGGAGAACGTTTTCCCGGGGAAATCTTTGTTCTTGTACCATAAACAGTATCACACAAATTTACTTTATAAGCTCCTATTCATAAGTCGGCTGTATCAGACCATAGCCGCCGTTTTTGCGCTTATAAATCACATTTACCTGGCAATGCTCCTCGGCATTCTGAAACACGAAAAAGTCATGGCCGACCATCTCCATCTCCAGGACTGCGTCCTCCGGGAACATCGGCTTGATATCAAAACGTTTTATGCGCCGGATTTCCGCATCCTCCGCGGATTCTGTCGATTTTTCCGGCTCACTGACGACATCGCCAATCCGCTGTGCCACCGCACGATTCGTGGGACGTCCCGCATATTTTGCTGTCAGCTTTTCTTTATATTTGCGGATTTTGCGCTCCATCATCTCACCGGCGTCATGGACCACATTGTACATATCCATCCCGGATTCCTCCACCCGTGTAAACACACCGTTATCACTGAGCGAAAATTCAGCCGTATGCAGATTACCCGCCACGCTGATCACAACCGTCAGCTCCGCATTTTCTGAAACATACTTATCCAGCTTTTTTGCAGCTTTGTCCACGGAAGTCTGAATACTGTCTGTTACACCGATGTTCGCGCCTTTTCCTCTTACATTTACTTTCATATGATACTCCTTCCTCCTAATATATAAGTGTAGGGTTTCAGTACCCAACAGCCAGTTGGGAC
>JAJQCB010000080.1 GCA_021203005.1 Clostridiales bacterium
GCCAGCTTCTCCGCTTTTGTCAGACGTTTGATCAGAACCTCCCTGCGCATCGCCTCAGACTTTGTGTCATGTATCTCCAGATAAGCCAGCCGGATCGGTCCGCGCCCCCTGGTATATTTTGCGGCAATGCCGCTTCGATGCGCTGCCAGCCGCTTCCGGATATCGTTTGTCCATCCGGTATAAAGACTGCCATCCCCGCATTCCAGCATGTATGTAAAGTTCACACTTTACCTCCCAACATCCTATGTAGCCGGCAGCACCCGGCCGCCGGTCGTCCCGGGACCAGTATTCTCCCCGGGGTCATCTATATCCATGCAACCGAAAAACGTGTACCTTAACCACCGACGGCTGCTTCGCTCCGCAAAACCGCCGCCCAATCAGACTAACCATGTAAATCATACCGATTGCAGTTATACTATAGTATACACATTTTTCCGGAAACGGTTACTCTGCGCTGCTTTCCAGATAATGAAGCGGATTCACCGGTTCCCCATCCTTAAGCATCTGAAAATACAGATTGCTCCCCTCAACGCTGTAATACTTCGTCGGTTCACTGACAAAACCTACCAGATCACCTTCCGCGACATAATCGCCCTCCACGGCCTGTACTTCTTTCAACTGGCCGTAAACCAGCTGGTAACCTCCGCCGATATCCATCGCAACCGTCTCGCCGGTCTCCTCCGAGGTCTCTACGGAAATCACCTGTCCGGCTGCCGCCGCGGTCACGGAATCATTGACCTCCCCCGCAATCACCAGCGCCGGATTATATTTATACTGATCCAGCGTTGCAAAGTAAACGGACTGATCCATGCTGTAATTTAAAATCACATCACCCTGCAGAGGCCAGCTTAAGCTATCCGCCTCGGAAAAGGACAGGCTCACCGCGTCCGAATCTTCTGACTCAGATTCGACCTTTCCCTCCACCGAATCAGCGTTCACCTGCCCGTTGTCAGACATCTCTCCGGCGGATCCGGCTTCCTCCTGCCCGTCATCGGAAGAATCTGCAGCAGTATCCCCGCTCTCCTCCGACGCGTTTTCCATAACAGATTCATCTTCCGACGCATTTTCCGCAACGGATGTATCCTCCGACGCATCGGCTTCCCCGTCCGCTTCCTCATCCTCCGTCCACTCTGCTTCCGCCATTACAACCGCTTCCTGCTCCTCACCCTCCCGGCTTGCAGTTTTTCGGTATGAAATCCCCGCAAGCGCGATCACCGCTACCAGGGTAATCACACCGACCGTCACATATGTTTTCTGATTTCTGTTATCTTTTTTCTGATTCATAGTTCCTCCATTCCCGGCTGCCTGCGTTCCTCCGGTTCTTTTCCAATCCCGCCGAAGGCCCTTTCCTTTCTATCTAGTATTACCGGAAAGAAGAAACCTATTCACATTTCATATCTTTTCTGACTGTACGGCTGCAATCCTATAGTAATATTTTTCGCAGCTATCACCCATCCCACGCTTGCCGCAAAAACAGACTTTACTGCAGTTTTTCTATCTTTACACCCTGATAATAGTATGACAGCAATTCCGTGTAAACAGCTCCCTGCTCCGCCATCCGCTCCGCCCCATACTGGCTGAATCCAAGTCCATGGCCGATGCCCTTTGTGACAATGCGGATTTTCCCCTCCAGTTCCGAAAAATAAAAACAGGACGATTGTAGGCCCAGCGCCGACCGCACCGCCTCCCCATTGACAATGGTTTCACCGTACTGCACCTGCGTCACATAGTCTGCGCTGTCACGCTCCGCGATTATGAGTGTTCCTGGCAAAGCATCCGCAGCTATCTCCTCGTCCGGAAACAGCTCCGCCAGCACTGCTGCAAACTCCTCTTTTTCCATGTATCCCACATACAGAAAACCCTCCGCCAGAATATCCTCCTCGCTGGGCACACTCTGAAGCCAGGTATAGGCTTCCTGTCCCGGAACCTCCGCAGCATTCCGGGTTTTCTCATTGCTTGCCCTGTGATAAGCAGCCGGAATCAGTTCTCCCTCATACGTCAAAACCAGTCCTTCCGTCTCCGAAACCGCCGTCTGTATCTTATCCAGATTCTTTTCATACGCCTCGCCCCAGGCCTCCCGCATGGCAGCCTCATCCCACCCCTCCTCATCTTCCTCTTCACGGCTCAGGTTCGTACGGGCAATCACTGCCTGTGCTTTCAGGCATTCCAGGTCATAATCTGCCGGAATCTCCGCCGCCAGCACGCTCACCACCTGCTCGTCCTCGCCGGAGCCGCCGGAAAACCGGGAATCACCGCCCCACAGATACACCGTCAGCAGCCAGGGAATGAAAAGGATCAGAATGGCGGCGCGGACATAAAGCTTTACTTTTTCTCTCATAGTAAAACTTTATGTCCGCGCCGAGATGTTCATACCATAAAATCTTATGATATCCCGGAGAGTTCATCCGCCAGCGCGGCAAATTCTTCCAGCGTCAGCGTCTCTCCCCGCACCGTGAGCGGTTTTTCCAGCCCGGTAATTGCTGCCTCAATCTGCTCTTTTGAAAATGTGAGTTCCGCGGAATTTTTCAATCCGTTCGCCAGCGTTTTCCGCCTCTGATTAAAGGACGCGCGGATCAGCCGGAATAACAAATCCTCATCTTTCACAGAAACCGCCGGCTTTTCATGGCGGGTCAGATGCACCACCGCGGAATCCACTTTCGGCTGCGGCATAAAACACCCGGGAGGAACAATCGCGGCGATCTGCGGCCTGGCAAAATACTGCACGGCCAGAGACAGCGCCCCATAATCCTTTGACCCCGGGCCGCTCTGCATGCGGTCCGCCACCTCTTTCTGCACCATGACCGTGATGCTTTCCACCGGCACATGCCGCTCCAGCAGATTCATGATGATCGGCGTTGTAATATAGTAAGGCAGATTGGCCACCACTTTAATCGGATTCCCCTGGTTCTTTTCCTCCGCCAGCCTGCCGATATCCACCTTTAAAATGTCCTGGTGGATCACTTCCACATTATGATATCCCTGCAGCGTGTCCTCCAGAATCGGGATCAGCATCCGGTCGATCTCCACAGCTGTAACCTGCCGGGCGTTCGCCGCCAGATACTGCGTCATAGTGCCGATTCCCGGCCCGATCTCCAGAACAAAATCTTCCTCCGTAATCCCGGCGGCCGCGACGATATCCTCCAGCACGCGGGGCTCAATGAGAAAATTCTGTCCGTATTTTTTCTGCAGCACAAATTTATGGCTTTCCAGAACCGCCCTTGTCATCTGCGCATTTGCCAGCCAGGGACGCGGTGTGATGTTGCTCATAAGGTTCTCCTCTTTATATATATGGACGGATACATTGTTGACTACCTCCAAAAATAATTAATCACATATACTTAGACAAATATTCATATCATATATGAAACAACTGCCTCGCATTTTTTTCTGTCACCGCGATGACTTCCTCCGCGGATATGCCTTTCAGTCTCGCGATTTCCTCCGCCACATAAACAATCAGATCCGAAGAGTTGCGTTTTCCGCGGTATGGCGTCGGCGCCATATAGGGACAGTCTGTCTCAAGGACGATCCGCTCCAGCGGAATCGCCGCCGCTGTCTCCTTTGCTTTTTTCGCATTTTTAAAGGTGGCCACTCCGCCGATGCCGATATGATATCCAAGCTTCACATACTCCCGCGCCATCTCCGGGGAATAAGAGTAGCAATGGAGAATACCGGACAATCCCTGCCCGTGCCGTGCAATGAGGTCAAAGGTATCCTGCGCCGCGTCTCTGCTGTGAACCGCGATGGGAAGCCCCAGCTCTCCCGCCAGCTCCATCTGCCGGACAAACCAGTGCTGCTGCACCTCCCTCGGCTCCACATCCCAGTGATAATCCAGACCGATCTCCCCGATCGCAACTACTTTCGGGTTCGTCCGGGCCGTCTCCCGCATCCAGTCCAGGAACGCCTCGTCCAGGCTGCCCACGTCATCCGGATGAACGCCGACCGCCGCGTAAATGAAATCATACTGCTGCGCCAGCTGCACACTGGCACGGCAGCCCTCGGGAGTCGCGCCTACATTGACAATCGTTCCCACGTTGCGGTTTCGCATATCCGAAAGCAGTTCCTCCCGGTCTGCGTCAAATTGTTCATCGTCATAATGGGCATGTGTATCAAAAATCATAATCTATACCTCATCCTGCTGATACTACGATTCACGGCTCTCCACACCGCATGCGCAATTCACGTCTGCTTCGCATTCCAACAGCCCGCTCACGCGTGTCAACAGATCTCCGCCCCGGCCGGCATCTCCTTCTCTGGCACCACCAACGCCAGATTTCCGTCCGCGTCCTCCGCGCAGAGCAGCATTCCCTCAGATAATACGCCTGCCAGCTTTGCCGGTTTTAAATTCACCAGCACCATAACTTTCTTGCCGACCATCTCCTCCGCGGAATAATATTTCCGGATTCCGGAGACAATCTGCTTCACCTGGCTTCCTACTTTTACCTGGGAGCAGAGCAGCTTTTTCGATTTCTTCACTTCCTCACAGGCAAGGATTTCTCCCACCTGAAACTGCATTTTCCCGAATTCTTCAAAGGTAATCTCCGCTTTCGGCTCGATATCAATCACCGCTTCCTCACCGGCCGCAGCGTCCGCATCGTCACCTTCTACGCTTTCCCCATCATCCTTGCCCGCATCCGGGAGCTCTTTCACCCTTTGCATCACCTCGTCCAGCTTCAGCCGCTCAAACAAAATCTCCGGCTGATCCGTCACGCGGATTCCGTTCTCCCGCAGGCCAAAGGCCGCCAACTCCTCAAACTCCCGCGTGCGGTCGTTCAGCATGGTGAGAATCTTCTCCGTCGTCTCCGGCATAAACGGCGCAAGCAGATTTGCACCGATACCGATACTCTCCACCAGATTGTAAAGCACGGTCGACAACCGGTCTTTTTTCTCCTCGTCCTTTGCCAGCGCCCAGGGCATCGTCTCATCAATATATTTATTGCATCTCTTAAATAAGGTAAAAACTTCTGTAATGGCATCCGCCACGCGCAGCTCGCTCATCTTTGCATTAATCCTGTCTCTGGCGCCTGTGACCACTTCTTTTAACTGGTCATCCACCGGCTCCGCCGCGTTCGCATTGGTCACTACGCCGCCAAAGTACTTATTGCTCATAGAAATCGTCCGGTTCACGAGGTTGCCCAGGGTATTCGCCAGATCGGAATTCATCCGCTCCACCATCAGCTCCCAGGAAATAATTCCGTCATTGTCAAACGGCATCTCGTGAAGCACAAAGTACCGCACCGCATCCACGCCGAACATCTCCACCAGCTCATCCGCGTAAAGCACATTTCCCTTGGATTTACTCATCTTGCCCTCGCCCTGCAGCAGCCACGGATGGCCGAACACCTGCTTCGGCAGCGGAAGATCCAGCGCCATCAGGAAAATCGGCCAGTAAATCGTATGGAACCGGATGATATCCTTTCCGATCAGATGCAGATCCGCCGGCCAGTTTTTCTGAAACAGTTCGCTGGAATCGCCGTCCGCATCATAGCCGATCTTGGTGATATAGTTCGTCAGGGCGTCCAGCCACACATACACCACGTGCTTCGGATCAAAGTCCACCGGAATGCCCCAGGTAAAGGATGTCCGGGAAACACACAGATCCTGCAGCCCCGGCAGAAGGAAATTGTTCATCATCTCATTTTTCCGCGCCACCGGCTGGATAAACTCCGGATGCGTATTGATGTGCTCAATCAGACGATCCGCGTACTTGCTCATCTTAAAGAAGTAAGCTTCCTCCTTTGCAGGCTGTACCTCGCCGCCGCAGTCCGGGCACTTGCCGTCCACCAGCTGCGACTCCGTAAAAAACGATTCACACGGCGTGCAGTAAAGCCCCTCATAATAACCCTTATAAATATCACCCTGTTCATAAAGTTTCTTAAATATTTTCTGAACCTGCGCCTCATGGTCCGCATCCGTCGTCCTGACAAAATTATCATAAGAAGTATTCATCAGATCCCAGATTTTTTTCACCTCACCGGCGACATTGTCCACATACGCTTTCGGAGTAATACCGGCCGCCTGGGCTTTCAATTCAATCTTCTGCCCGTGCTCATCGGTGCCGGTCTGAAAATACACATCGTACCCTTCCTGCCGCTTGTACCGGGCAATCGCATCCGCCAGCACAATCTCATAAGTATTGCCGATGTGCGGCTTGCCCGACGTATAGGCAATCGCCGTCGTCATATAAAATTTTCCTTTACACGCTTTGCACATATCTCAAATCTCCTTTTTATAATGAAAAAACTCCCGTCCCTAAAAAGGACGAGAGCATATTCCCGTGTTACCACCTTTGTTCCTCCCCGCCTCACGGCGGAAAGCTCAGCAAGTATCATCGGGCAGAAGCCGCTCCCCTGTACAGGTCAGGGAAAAAGATTTCATGTCAAAAACCAATCGGCAATCATTCCCTGTCCGATCTATACTGTCCGCTGTAACAGGCGGTCCTGTCGAAGCCTAGCCGCATTGTGGTTCAGCTCCGCAGCTCCAAAGCCATCTTCTGCCGCCTTTCGTCCTTTCCTCTCAACAAACGGAACCTCTCTGTGCACGTCCCGCGGCATACTCTCTTCTTCTCAGCCTTTATCATGATAAAGATACCCGGATCATAAAATCGTGAATATAAAATGTATACTTCATTTCACAAGTTCCGAACCAAAAGTATCGTCGACCGTAAAGTCTTTTATCGCATCAATCTGTAATTATATTTATAAATAATTATTCTGCAGTCGTCTCGCCCTCTGCAGCTTCCGCCTCCACAGGCTCCTCTGCTTCTGCTGTTTCCTTCGCAGATTCCTCTGCTTCCTCTGCCGTTTCCTCTGCGGCCTCCTCTACCGGCTCGTCCTCCGTCTCTTCCTCTTCAACGACCTCGCACTCTACAACCTCTTCCTCACACTTCGCACCGCAGTTCTCGCAGAACTTTGCTTTCGCGGCAACCGGCTGTCCGCATTCCGGGCATCTGCGGATCCCGCGGATCTCGTCTTTCATCGCTTTCAGCTCACCAATCTCCTCAAACGCAGCTTTGATTGCCTCCAGACGATCCGTATACTCACACTCCGCGTCGTTTTTATGCTCATGATAATATGCCTTGCCAAGCTCACGATACATCTTCTGGATCGCACCCTCGCGCTCCTTGATATCGACAGAAATCTTCGCCGTATCCTTCAACTCTTTTGCTTTCCCCAGGCCATCCTTGCCCGCCGCCGAGATTGTATTGCCCAGTTTACTGAAAAAATCCATATTCGCCATAACGTATACCCCTTCTTTCTGTTGAACGCTTCCATATCTTGCCGCGCTATTTGTTTTATTATACCCTATTTACCATTTCCCGCCAAGTCAGTAATCTAAAAAAAATATAAATTCTGCCGGGACTAATTGTTTTTTAACAGAAACATGATTTTCCATTTCATCCCTTGCCGCTCGCCGTTACGCTCTCTAAAAAAGAATGCCGGTATCTCTGACACAAATATATACCATATAAACCGCGTAAATAGCCAGCATACTGATTCCGCCGCCCCTCCGGAGCTCCTGTCTTTTCCACACCAGCAGCATAATATATAAACTGATCGCAATGAGAAAGACCAGATCAATCAGATTGTTTGTCGAGACGGCAATGGGGCTTATCGCGGAAGCAAGGCCTCCCACCAGCAGAATATTAAAAATATTGGATCCGATCACATTTCCCAGCGCCATGCCCGCCTGGTTTTTCCTGGATGCCACCACAGACGTCACCAGTTCCGGGAGAGACGTTCCGATCGAGCAGATGGTCAGACCGACCAGGGTCTCGCTCATGCCGAAGCCAAGCGCAATCGTCTCCGCAGAATTAACCACCATCTGTCCGCCGACAACGATTGCCGCAACGCCTCCCGCCATATAGAGCACGCAGCGCAGACCGGACAATTCCCGGATTTCTTCCGCCTCCGGTTCCTCTCCGTCCCGCATTGCCTTTCTGGCCGACATCACCATCCAGACCAGGAACAACACAAATACACAGAGCAGAATCACGCCGTCCGCATGCCCCACAATCATGCCGACAGCACCCAGAACCAATAGAAGAACCGCCGCAAGCACGGAAAATGGAAACTCTCTCTTTAAGGTTTTCTTCTCAATCGCCAGCGGCATAAAGAGAGCGCAGACGCCACAGACAACCAGCAGATTAAAAACATTAGACCCGATCACATTGCTGATTGCCATCCCATTGCTTCCTCTTAAAGAAGCCGTAATCGACACCGCACATTCCGGCGCGCTGGTTCCCATGGCTACCACCGTCATGCCGATGATAAACCCCGGCACCCTCAGCTTCTTCGCAAACGCCGCTGCTCCGTCCACAAAAAAATCCGCTCCCTTTACTAAAAGTATAAATCCTACAATCAAAACAATTACCGCAACTACCATGCTCTGCTCCTCCTGTCATAAAACAAGCTATACTATTGCCCTGCCAGTACTCCCTGTGGTAATCTTACGCTTCCTTCAACCGTTTTACCGTCTGCTTACCCCACAAAGAATCCTTCCATTCCATATTCTCTCCAAATTGACGCATCCTATATAGAAAAAGACCCACGCGTGCAGAACAAGCCGCACACATGAGTCTCATTTTTTAAGATTTGCCAGGTCCTGTGACCGAGATTGTTGACAAACCACGTATCCACGCAAACTACTCCCTCACGAGCTTTTTTCACTATAGCTTAACAGCTTTAAAATGTCAATCGAAAAACAAAAAAGTTTTAGCCGGCCCCATTGCTGTGATTACCCAGAACCAGATTAAAAAATGCTGTGGAACCGAATAATTACAAATTGACAAAACTTTTTCTGACCTATATAATAGCGGGTAGAAAAAGCCAAAGGCAATGACTGAATCAAGTAAGTATAAGCAGAACAGACAGAGAGCAGCCGGATGGTGAGAGGCGCCTGGAAAGCTTATACCGAATACCTTCACAAGCTGTGCACTGAACAGACGACATCATCCTAAGTAGGCTGCACCGGCATGCGACCGTTATCCCGCAAAAGTGTTTCATCTATTAATCATATAGCGAACAGATTTAACCGCATTGGTGCTAAATCCGGCGGATTCTGGGAAATAGAGCGACACTTGCTGAGGCAGACTGTGCGAGCAGCCTGTGAATTAAGGTGGTATCACGCGGATATATTCCCCGTCCTTTTAATAAGGATGGGGATTTTTTATATCATAGGAAAGACCTTGTTATTGTAAAGTGCTAAAGTATATGCTTTCCTATAATATAAAAACACTCCGTGAGGATGTACCCGCGGGGCAGATCCGCATCCCCGGGAGGGCACAATCAGTTTATGCCTGTGGCAAAACAAAAAACGAGAGGAGAGTTAAAAAATGACAGTCTATGAGGAATTGGTGGCCCGCGGCCTCATCGCCCAGGTTACCGACGAAGAAGAAATCAAAGAGCTTATCAACAACGGCAAAGCCACGTTTTACATCGGCTTTGACCCCACCGCCGACAGCCTGCACGTCGGACATTTCATGGCACTCTGCCTGATGAAGCGCCTTCAGATGGCGGGCAACAAGCCCATCGCTCTGATCGGCGGCGGCACAGCCATGATCGGCGACCCCTCCGGCCGCAGCGACATGCGCCAGATGATGACACCGGAAACCATTCAGCACAACTGTGACTGCTTCAAACAGCAGATGTCCCGCTTCATCGATTTTTCCGAAGGCAAAGCCCTGATGGTCAACAATGCAGACTGGCTGCTGGACCTGAACTATGTCGAGGTTCTGCGTGATATCGGTCCGCACTTTTCAGTCAACAACATGCTGCGCGCCGAATGCTACAAACAGCGCATGGAGAAAGGCTTAAGCTTCCTGGAGTTTAATTACATGATCATGCAGAGTTACGACTTCTACGAGTTATACCGCAAATACGGCTGCAATATGCAGTTCGGCGGCGATGACCAGTGGTCCAATATGCTGGGCGGCACGGAGCTGATCCGCCGCAAACTGGGGAAAAATGCCTGTGCCATGACCATCACACTCCTCTTAAATTCAGAGGGCAAAAAAATGGGCAAAACCCAGTCCGGCGCCGTGTGGCTTGACCCCAGCAAAACCTCTCCTTTCGAGTTTTATCAGTACTGGAGAAATGTCGGCGACGCCGATGTATTAAAATGCCTGCGCATGCTCACTTTCCTCCCCCTGGAGCAGATCGATGAGATGGATACCTGGGAAGGCAGCCAGCTCAACACCGCAAAAGAAATCCTTGCCTTTGAACTGACCAAACTGGTTCACGGCGAGGAAGAAGCAGCCAAAGCACAGGAAAGCGCACGCGCACTTTTCTCTGGCGGAAACGCAGCCGACATGCCGACTGCAGCCATCACCGAGGCAGACCTGCAGGATGGAAAAGTCGATATCATGGGACTCCTTGTCGCTTCCGGTCTCTGTACCTCCCGCGGCGACGCCCGACGGAATATCCAGCAGGGCGGTGTCAGCGTGAACGGAGAAAAAGTAACGGACATCTCCGCCGCCTACACCCCTGAAGAGATCACTGCGGAGGATTTCGTGCTGCGGCGCGGAAAGAAAAAATACTGCAAGATTGTCTTTCAGTAAAACACAGCGTATCGACACTTAACGCCAAATCGTTTTGCCTGCATAAAACATATATTGAGGATGTTAATATAATGAGCGCAAGTGAGGAAAATCATGCTTGCATGAATTTGACGAGCGGCGAATTGTATCGTGATGAAATCACGATATACAAACCCGAAACACGATCACAACCGAGTGAGAGGTATCGTAACGGTTTACTTTGACTGGGGATTCTCAAGAATCCCCGGTCAGCTTCTTCCTAAAATTCTTTGTAACTGTCTGAATATTCTGAATATTTATTTTTTTATATTTTTTTGTCAGAAACCTATTGACATCCATCTGATAATGATGTATTATTTACTTACAAACAAGGAACGAACACTCACACAAACACAGAAAGTTTATTTCAAAAGGGTTTCAAGAGAAGCAGGTAAAAAAGTTGAGTAAGTGTATCGATTCTTAGAAGCGGGAGGACGGTCCGATGGCATAGCAAGATTTCCATCAAACCAAATCTGATGAAGGAGGTACAGTCCGATGAAATAATCAGCTTGACATCCAGGTAAATTTTAAAACCGAGGTACAGTCCAATGAAGAATGAATTTTAGTAGTTTTGAATTAGCAATCTCGATTAGAAGAGTTTACATAGATGGCGCTGAGATAAGAGGTTGAGAAAGAGGAAAGGTGCCGAAGCGGACGAGGTGAAAAGAAGTCAGGAGAGCAGAAGCGATTACGTCCCGCAAAACAAATTCATAGAAAGAGAGGTTATATAGTGAAGCTTTTGAATATTCATTAAAAAGCCCATCTGAGAGGGAAAAGAATCAGATGGGCTTAAATAATGCCCGGATTTGCTGTTCTGCAAAGACGCAGAACCGATTCCCTGGCTCCTAGGAAACAGCTTCTTTTTCAGAAACCATTTCTTACAGGCGAAACCAAAACTCCGGGCCGCCGGGCTCATTTTTCACACCGTAATCGGCCCTGTGCATTTTCAGAATCGCCTCGCTGATCGCGAGTCCCATTCCCAGGGAATCATCCGCCGCCGACCGGGCCTCATCTCTCCGGTACAGCGGTTCCCAGATGTGCACCATCTCCTCCCCGGGAATCTCTTTCCCTTCATTATAAACAGAAACTCCGTTCTGCGACACCGAAATGCGGATCATCCCATTCTGCGCACAGAATTTCACCGCATTCGAGATAAAATTATCCAGCACCATCTCCATCAATGCGGTGTCGCAGCACACCGTTCCGCCTTCCTTTTCTTCCCAGATCAGAGAAATCTGCCGGTTTTTTATCATATCCTCGTATCGGTGACACAGCTGATGCGCCATCTCTCCGAGGGAGCACTCCTCTTTTTTCAGCTCATAAACAGAATCCGAAACCTGCGTATAGATCAGCATGCGGTTAAGCATCTCATTCATATGCTCCGCTTCCTCCGCGATCATTCCGTGATAGTGCTCCTGCTTCTCCGGCTGAAGCCCCGCCTCCAGACACTCGATACTGTTTTTGATCACCGCCGCCGGCGTCTTCATCTCATGGGCGATCGCGCAGAGAAACGTGTTTCTCATCTGCCGGATTTTTTCCTGCTTTTTTTTAAAGTAAAGATACAGGCCGGCTGCAAACACGGCGGCGCACTCGCAGAGTATCGCCGGAGGCAGGATATCACGCCGCACCTCGCCGTAACAACGGATCAGATAGCGAAGATTCACCTGCACCTGGCACTGATATGCTCCGATGCCCCTGACATCCGTTACCGTGACGGCATAGTCACTGCATTCCTGATAGTAGTCCGCTCTCTGCGGATATTCCACATCGGCATCCGTCAGCCATTCTCCCTCCACAGCATCCAGAAACGGCTGCGATACATACGCCGAGACCGTATAAATATATTGCTGCGTATATCCATACTCGACCTCGTCCGCATCTGCACTGCTCCCCTGCGACAGATCAGCCATGCGGCTGACCAGAGTGACCGGCTTCCAGGACTGATACTTCTCGCTTTCCAGTTCGTAAACGATCTCCCGGGTGCTGTTATCCACGAAAACTACCCGCAGCGGCAGAAAATTCCTGCCCTTGTAATAACCATCCATCTCCAGAATAGAAAGAGAACTGCTGCCATCCTGATAGGAATCATGCCAGGAAAAGAAATCATTCATCTCTTCATCCGAAAAGTAAAGATTCAGGGAAAAATACTCTGTCGTAATCTCTCCGTCACCATCAGATTCCTGATAAGACTGCCAGCGGCAGACTACCGTGCCCCCCGCAATACAGGAAATCACGTCCCCGTTTCCATCATAGACAGAAAGACCTATTGCCCAACCATCCGCTTCCTCACTTCCAGTATTAGGCATAGCTTCCAGCGCTTTATAGACAACTTCCTCCTCATCTCCGCCCGCAATCGCCGTGCTCACCGCAGCCTGCACGCTGGTCATAACATCCAGAGCGTCCTCCCCCTGCCGTTCCCGTTCCAGATAAAAACGACCGGCGGTGCAGGCGATAATGATGCCCAGCGCAGCTGCCTCAATCCAGAATACACCCTGGTAAGTTTTCCATAAGGTTTTTCGGTTTCTCCACAGTTTTTGCAGTTTGCTTCTCTTTTTCATACGTCTCTCACCTATCCTCCATAACATACCCCGCTTTTATCACGGTGCGGATACACTTCCCATACTTTCCCAGCGCTTTCCGCAGATTTTTCACATGCGTATCCACCGCCCGGTCACTCCCCTCATAGTCATAACCCCAGAGTTTTAAGAGAATCTGCTCCCGGCTCAGCACCCGGCCGACATTCTTCATAAAAAACTGCAGCAATTCAAAATCCAGTGCCTGCAGCGCGATATACTCCCCGCCGCACATAACCTGCCGCCGGTCCGGCTGCAAACGGATTCCCGACACTTCCAGCCACTCGCTGCCCCGCCGGTCCCGCTCCAGAATGGCTTTGCACTTCGCCAGAAGCACCGGCAGGGAAAACGGCTTTAAAATATAATCATCCGCGCCGAGCTTATAACCGTAAAGCTGGTCCGTCTCCTGCACTTTGGCTGTCAGAAACAGGATAGGCACATTTTCTTTCTGACGTATCTTCTGACACAACGTAAATCCGTTCATCCGCGGCATCATCACATCCAGCAGCACCAGTTGATAATCCTGTGCCTGGAAAACGTCCCAGGCTTCCTGCCCATCCGCCGCCACATCTACCTCAAAGCCGTTGGCGCACAGATAATCGTGAACAAGCTCACGCATATTTGCATTATCCTCTGCCAGCAAAATTCGCTTCATTTACCATTCTCCCCCGCCAGCAGCATTCGCTTCATCTGCGGTTCTTCTCTCTTATTTGTAGACAGTATACCACAGCGGTTTGTATTCTTTTTGTATTTTTCTCACTTTTTCGCAAAAAAAAGGAACCACAGTTTGTAGTTCCCTAAAAGAGGCGACAACCGGAATCGAACCGGTGATAGAGGTGTTGCAGACCTGCATCGTCAGACCCGCAAAGCCTTGTAAATCAAGGACTCCCGGCAGGAATCGGGCTGTTTGGTACACTATTTTTACCTCAACCGGATAATTTCTCGGCGGAGCAATCCATTTTTCTTCTTTTCTTCTATACTGGCAGCCAATGCTCATCTACATCTTGCTTCAACATTTCAAATGCACGTATATAATCGCATTTTAAAGCTCGGATCACTGTCAGAGCCTGCTCGTCACTATAGGTATGAGAAAGGATATTCCTTGCTTCCAGCAATTTCAGCCACAATGCTTCATCGCTTATCAAATCACACTGATAAGCAATTTTTATAATCGCTCTCGGAGATCCTATTTTATTTTCAGATCTGCCATGTCGTTCGAGAATCTCTTTCATCATTTTCCACGACTGCTCAAAGCATATTTCAAACAACCCAACTATCCCCGTCTGCTCAACAATGCTGTAAGGTTCCTGCAATGTCAGCCCCTCCTGCAAATTGGCAAGCGATTTACAAAAATTCTCATACTTTCTCATAAATTACAATTCCTTCCCTTTCAATTTCGCTTCTCAATTCATTGTTGAGCTCCTGGTTATCCAAATCCACCACATCAAACATCAGCAATGTATGTGCAAATTCCTCAAGATCAAGGTAAAAAGCGGAGGCGTCGCCGCCGCTTGCTGCCAGATCAATATCACTTTTCGGAGTACAAGTTCCCCTTGCTCTGGAACCGAAAAGGATTACTTTTTTTATATCATTTTTCTGTGCATAGAATACAATGTCCGCCATCGCATTTTCAGATATATAATCAACCATATCTGCTGTCTCCTTCTATATATTATTAAGTATAAAGGGAAACAATCATTTAAACAAGACTAAATCTTGGAAAGAAAATCATATTATAAGTGAGTCAACCCCGAAACTTTTATGGAATTTCGTATAATTTACCAAAGACTGCAATACCCCAACTGGCACAAACCAGTTGGGGATTTTTATGTCATCTTCTGTATTTAATTTTTCTATAACCTCCGCTCATATTCATTTTGATATTTTCACGCTCTTTTTACTGCTCCACGCAGAATAATATTTTGTACCGGAGACTGTTTTATAAGTGCGAATCCGTACATAATACGTTTTGTTTTTTGTAAGCGAACTTATCACTTTGCTTTTCGAGGATGCACCGGAAACCGTAACGGTTTTATTGCCACTTGAAAAACTGCTGCTGGTAGAATACTGAATCTGGTATCCTGTGACTCTGGATTTCTTTGACCATTTTACTGTCATTTTTTTCGAAGCACTGTTCTTGACCGAAGACAGCGTCGTGCCCGTCAAACGCACTGTCTTTTTGGTCGCATACGCACCCTTGGAACTGCTATTATATGGCTGCACATAATAGGTATAAGTCGTTCCGTTCTTGCTCTTCACTGCCGTATCGGTATAACTTACAGTTGATGCGCTGGTGATTGTTTTGACCTTAGTATAGCTGCTTGCGCTGCTGGCTTTGCGGTAAACATAATATCCGGTAGCCCCGCTGACCTTTGACCATTTCACTGTAATGCCGGTCGATTTATTTGTCAGGCTTGAAACCGTGCCTTTCATATATTTAATGCTTTTATAGGAAGACGCACTGCTCTTGACACTGCCACTGTATGCATATACTTTATAGTAATAAGTCTTCCCATTTGATTTAGAAGCCGTATCTTTCCACGATACCGTACTGCCGCTGGTTATAGTTGCTACCTTAGAATAACCACTGCCGCTACTTGTGCTGCGGTAAACATAATATCCCGCTGCTCCGCTTATCTTCGACCATTTCACAGTAACTGTTTTATTGGATTGTGTAACCGAACTGATTGTCGGCTTTGCAAGGCCTATCGTTATCGTGCAGCTGGCTGTAGCTTTTTTATAAGTATCCGTTGCTGCGGCTGTGGCAGTGATTGTTACAGTTCCTGCACCCTTTCCCGTGACCAAACCGCTTGTGCTATTGACAGTCGCAATAGATGTGTCACTCGATGAAAAAGTAATTTCTCCATAACCTGTAGAATAAGCATCTACATAAGTAATCTCACCAACCGTTATTGAGGAATCTTCTGCACTAATTGTAACTGTTTGAGAGTCCTTTTCTTTTGTATATCTGGTATATGTCATCTTACTGGACAGTCCAGCTGTTACGCTCGTGCAAACTGTACCAGACTCATTCTTCCATTCATAACCGGAAACATCCGGCAAATTAGAAGAAACGGGGAAATACGCAGGCATCACCAGAGTAACCATACTAGAGCAGTCATAAAACATACTTCCTGCAGATGTTACATTCGACAAATCCAAATCTCCCAGATCAAGACTGGTCAGACTGCTGCAGTGTCCAAACATATCACTGACATCAGTCACATTTGACGTAATTAACCCGTTAAGACTAATATTTTGCAGACTGGTACAATCGCTAAACATTGCCCACATATCTGTCACACACGAAGTATCTAAACTGCTGAGATCCAGACCGGTCAGGCTGCTGCAATATCTAAACATTGAACTCATATCTGTTACTTTTGAAGTATCAAAATTACTCAAATCCAAGTCAGAAAGACTGCTGCAATATTGAAACATGGCAGACATATCTGTCACGCCAGATGTATCAAAACTACTCAGATCCAGACTGACTAAATTACTGCATCCGGAAAAAACACTTTCCATGCTAGTAATACTCGCTGTATCAAAGCTGCTCAAATCCAGACTGGACAAACTACTACAGCCATAAAACATATAGTTCGCTGTTGTAACAGATGATGTATCAAAACCACTTAAATCCAAGCTAGTCAGGCTGCTGCATTCATAAAACATGCCATATAATGTTTCCACATTTGATGTGTTAAAACCACTCAAATCTAAACTGCCAAGACTATTGCATTCATAAAACATATTCTGCATTGTTGTAACAGATGATGTTTCAAAGCTGCTCAAATCCAGATTGACTACGCTACTGCATCCAGAAAACATATTCAACATTGTTGTAACGTTCGACGTATCAAAACTGCTCAGATCCAAATCTTCTAATGCATAGCAGCCATAAAACATATTACGCATTGTATTCACGTTTGATGTGTCAAATCCACTCAAATCAAGACTAGGTAAGCTCACACAATTCTGAAACATCGCTTCCATATCCACCACACTTGATGTATCTATTCCGCCCAGCTTTAAACTGGTTAAACTACCGCAAGAATTAAACATCAAATCCATGGATGTTACAGAAGATGTGTCTAACATGCTTAAATCTAAACTACTCAGACTGTGACAAGCATAAAACATGCATTCCATATTTGTAACATTTGATGTATCTGACCCGGTAAAATCAACGCTGGTTAATTTTGTACACCCGTAAAACAGAAAGCTCATATCTGTAATATTACTAACATTTACTTCCGCTTCGGTTATAACACCCCTATAATCATACCACGCTCTTTCGCAACCATATCCTATATCTTCTAAATCTCCTGTTCCACTTATGGTCAAAATACCATCCGCAGAAATACTCCAGCTTAAATCTCCATCGGTTCCGCTCACAGGCAATTCTATTCCCTCAGTAGAGCCGTCACTGAAATCATCCCAGCTGGCATTGTCAGCAAAAGCACTGGTATTGTTGACCATAAACGTCAAAGCCAATGCTAACGTCCATAAAACGACTATTTTTACCAGTTTTTTCATTTTTTATTCCTCCCCATTTTTGTTGGTAGTGTCAAAAACTACCCTGTTTTTAGTGTCTAAAACCTATAAAAACC
>JAJQCB010000061.1 GCA_021203005.1 Clostridiales bacterium
GAACTATTACACAGGAGAATATATTCTGCTACTCCGGATGCGATGGCGACAGCCACGGTGTATCCGCAAAAGGTGGGAAGAAGAACAGGTAAATTTCTGATTGAAGCGCTGGTGATTGCAGGGAAGCACGAGGCGGATAGTTCTTTCACTAAGTATTTTCTCGGAGGCATTAAGTTTCGGGAGAAAGGAAAGTTGCGTATCTCAGACTACGGTACGGGTTTGGCCAGAATATATTCTTCGGCGTAATAGTTCTATTCCAAATTCTTTATTTTAGGAGATTTTTCTCTGTGATAAAATGAATAAAAGTAAATCATTCAAGGAGGAAACGGAATATGAAAGTACAGTTGGTGGCTAATCTGGCGGCAAACGGAGAACTGATTTTAGCGGCGCAGAGCAATGCATATGAGGCTCCGGCAGAAATTGCAGGCATGGGATTTGCAAAAGCTATGGAATGTGGCAACGTGGTTATGGGACTGACCAGTTACCTGATGTTTGCAGATGTGATGAAGGATGTTCTGACAAATCTTGAGGTAGTGGTTTTGAATCCGGATGATGTCGAGGGAGATGTTTATACGGCAAAAAATGCGCAGGATGCGGTAGATTATCTGTCAGGCAAAGGATTTGAAAAGGCTTGTGTAGTTGGAGGAACCATGACATTTAATTCTTTCCTTGCAGAGGGGCTTGCGGATGAATTGTTTTTTAACCTGTTCCCGGTTGTGATCAATGGCGGCGGAGTTCTGGAGACAGCGCCTTCTAATGCCGTGGAATATACACTTGCTGACGCAAAAGCGAATGGAGATGTTGCAATGCTTCATTTCCTGAAAAAATAGAAAAGTTATTAGCAATGATGAGAAAATGTCCTGTGGCGCGTGAGAGCGCCGCAGGACATTTTCTTTATATCTGCAATAAAGGATATTTATAGAAATGTTTTTGTTACTTTTTTTAGTTCCTGGCGGATTGCAATGTGCTGCGGGCAGGCTTCTTCACATCGACCACAGCAGATACACTGGTCGGGAAATGCTTTCCCCTGGCGATGCACCAGCATTTCCAATTGGATGGCGGCGGCTTCTTTGTTGTACAGTGTGCAGTAGTTCATGGCGGTAAAGGATCCGGAAATCCCAATGTTTTCGGGGCAGACTTTTGCGCAGTAATTACATGTGGTACAGGGAATCAGCGGGATAGCATTTAAGGCAGCCTGTGCTTTTTTTATCACATCTTGTTCTTCCTCTGATAGTTTTTGAAAATTTTCCATAAAGGAGAGATTGTCCTCCATTTGAGCGAGCGTGTTCATGCCGGAGAGAACCATGGCGACTCCGTCGAGGCTGGCCGCAAACCGGATAGCCCAGGATGCAATAGAAGCGTCAGGGTTGGCCATTTTAAATATTTCCCGGACAGATGCGGGAGGTGTCGCAAGCATGCCACCTTTGACCGGTTCCATGACAATGATTGGTTTGTTGTATTTTCGGGCAACTTTGTAACATTCGCCGGATTGTACGGCGGGGTTTTTCCAGTCGGCATAGTTGATCTGAAGCTGGACAAATTCTGCTTCCGGATGAGCAGTTAGAATCGCATCCAGTTCGTCCGGCGTGGAATGAAACGAAAAACCGATGTGTTTAATAAGTCCTTTTTCCTTTTGCTCTCTGACAAAATCCCAGAGATGATAATCCGTAAAAAGCCGGGTACGCGCACCGCCCATATTGTGGAGGAGATAATAGTCGAAATATTCAGCGCCAGTCTGCTTTAGTGATGTATGAAACTGTGAGATGGCCTCCTCGCGATTTCTACAATTCGACCAGGCCGCGGTTTTTGTGGCCAGCTGGAAGCTTTCCCGGGGATAGCGTTCAACGAGAGCCTGCCGTGCGGCGGATTCGCTTCCGGCATAGATGTGTGCAGTGTCGAAATAGGTAAATCCGGCTGCCATAAAACGGTCGACCATTTCGCTTACCAGTCTTACGTCAATCTCTTCGCCCGTTTTTGGCAGGCGCATCAGGCCAAAGCCGAAGTTTTTCATTTCTTTTTTAAAACATTCCATATTAGTGCCTCCTCGCTTGTTCAGGGTGTAATCGGAATTTTTTGAGTGCAGGTGTAGATAAAAAGATTATAGCTTAAAAAAATCATTTAAGCATATCGGTTTTGGAATACTTTTATGCGAAAAACGGAAGAAAATTTTTTGAGACATACGGAAACAAATACTAAAAAAACTATGTTTCGAAAGGAGAATTGTCAATCAGCTGCCTGAGCAGTATGTTATTATTATCCTGCATCCACGCAAAACAGATAGAAGCTTCATTAGCGAGAGGTAAGCTTTGGATTGAGGAGCTCTTTTTAATTTGACAGGCATTAATGAGTATGGCAGCTCCGTCCCCGTTCATTATATTAGGTAAAATGGAAGAGACAGATTCCAGGAATTCAAATTTTGGCGTAAAACCAAGCAGGTCTGGAAAATATTTCGGAAGAGAATGTTCTTTCTCATATGCGTTTTCTGCTTTATAGTACATGGGCAGGAAAAACCGGCTGTCCTTGAAGTCACTGAGAACCGGAGGCTGATCTGCCTTCAATGCGGGGTGATTTTTTGAAAAGAACAGATTGTTGTGTGATTTGACGATAGGTTTTAAGGCCACATGGTACATTTGTATCGAAGAAGGAGACTGAGGGTCATTGACAGTGATAGCCAAATCAGCGTGTTTGCTCTGAAGATAGAAAAAAATTTCTCTGTAAGGAAGCTGAATAAATGTGTAGGTGACAGGATGCTCTATTGATTTTGACTGAAAATCAAATAAAGGTTTTAATATTAAATCAGTGTCTAAATTTTCTAATATGGCTATTGTTAAGTGGGACTCCTGTCGCTTCAAATTTCGGGCCTCGCGAAGTGCGCCCTGATAGCTTGCTGACGCATTGGAAAAATAATCAAGCATGATTTCCCCTTCAGGAGTTAATCTGACACCTCTGTGTACCCGATCAAACAATTTTTGTTCCATTTCATCTTACAGTGTGCGTTTCCTCTTTCTTATATAAGGTTGTGACGTTAATAGCTTTTCCGTCGCTACAGAAAAATTTTTATATTTTGCTAATGTAAGAAAACATTTGATGTCAAAAGACTGCATCTGAAGCTCCTTAGTGATGTCTGATTAACAAATTCGAACATAGATCAAATTTGTTTGAACTTTATCTATTTTAATATTCTTATTAATTAGATGCATTATATCACATATGCGACTCAAAAATCTATTCTGAAAATGAATATTGTTATTCTGTTTCGGGTATGGAAGCCCGAATATGGAATGGTATAATTCATTTATGATGAACGAGGGTTCATTAAATTAATTTTATGTATTAGGAGGTAACAAAATGAGTTATAAGATCAAACCCGGAGGATGGCGTCTTCCTTTAATGGATACGCCGGAAAAATTTGATGCTGCCGAACACCTTAGTGAGGATATGAAGGAGTTTGGAAAACGAAATCTTTCCATGGTTCCACCGACTGCCGGGTGGTTGATGTTGGGAGCCAATCCGGATATGCAGGCTTTTTTGCAGATCTGGGAACGTGAAATGACTTCAATGATGGAAGGTGATATGCAGGCCGCGCCGTTTGGATTTATGAATATTACGAATGCGGTTCTTGCTCTGGAGTCTGGCGATGAATATGCTGCGGGTGTGATGGCTGCCTGCAATGCTGGTGCCGTGATCGACTATGGTTATGGATACGAAGGTACAGTTAAGATGCAGATGTACGGATATCCGGATTGCAGTTGCTGGAATGACGAAGAGCGCCTTTGTATTAAGTTTGTCCATGCATTTATTAATTATGAGATGACAGATGAGCTTTTCCAGGAAGCAATAGATGCATGGGGAGAGAATATGGTTGTGTTGCGCATGTGCTGGATATGTTATGTATGGTCTTTCGATTTGATTGAGAATGCTCTCGGGATGAAATATGATATTGAGAAAGAAATCTTTCCTTATGGTGCATGGACGCCAGAGAACGTTAAGATGACCGTGGATAACCTGGCTGGAAGCCATCTTAAGGTTCGAGATCTTTGGAATAATATGAATACGTTTGTTTCCGGAGAGGAGGAGGCTCGTGCCAAAGCCGCCGCAGAGAAGGCAAATAAATAAGAATCTCTGTGACGAGTAATTTTTACCTGAGGTTCGGATAGGATAAATTATGCCCTCGTTTTTTAATGATTAGCGGGGGCATAATATTTAGAAGGAGGTAATTTAATGAAATCTACAAATACAAAAAGTAATTTTGGCGCCAGAGGGTGGCTGTTGGTTATATTATGTATATTGGGTTGCTTTATGAGTTCTGCCTTAGCAGGATCTTTGAATGTAAGTGCGACTTATTTTAATACGTTATATGGATGGTCACAGACATCCATGATGCTGCCTGTTAGTATTGGTACAGTTATAGGAGCAATCATATCGATTTCGGGGGCAAAAATTGTTGTGAGAGTATCTCCGCGTCGAGCGGTTTTTATCTGCACACTTATTTATGCAGTATGCTTTTTCCTGAATCCCAGATCAACATCTATGGGAATGTTTTATTTGACCTATATCCTGGGCAATGTTTCATCATTCTTTTGGGCCATGATTTTCAATCCTGTCCTGGTAGCAAACTGGTTTCCGAGGAAAACAGGTTTGGTTATGGGCTGGGTGACCATGGGCATGCCGTTAGGAGCCGGTTTCTCTGCATTTTTGATCCGTGCTGTATATGTACGGGTGGGTTTTTGCCAGGCATTTTACCCTTATGCCATTCTGGCGGTAGCACTTGGTGTTATTTATTTGATAGTTATTAGAGATTTCCCTACGGAATGTGGATGTTATCCAGACAATGATAAGAGTTTTGATCCAAAACAGCTCGAAAAAGAGGAAGCGGAAATCAAAGCCATGAGAGAGAAAAGCCCATGGACACCAAAAAGGGTTTTCACTACAAAAGAGTTCTGGTTTATTTGGATTTCGGTTGGGTTCCTGGGATTTTGTGCAGGGTTTCTTGCACAGGTTGTTACTACCTTTACTTCTTTTGGAATGGATGCACAGATTGCAACCTACTGTATGCTGGGAGTAGTCATAATCGCATGCTTCGGAAGTTTTCTCCTGGGCAAAGTTGACGCCTGGTTCGGACCGAAGAGAGCAATTATAATTGGTTGTTTTATCGTATATGCCATGGTAATTATTGAACAGTTTAATTTCCTTCCGGCTAAGATGGTGGCTTTTGTTCTCGTCGGTGTTATCATGGGAGGATCAAGTAACTTTCTGTTATCTATGTGTATGCGGACATGGGGTCCTACAAATAGCATGAGTGTTTTTCGTTTTGCTCAGCCATTGATGTCTCTGTGCACGGGGTTTGCCGCAACAATTATTTCAATCATTGCCACGGCATTTGGTGGAGATTATGATAATGCATTCTTGTTTATAGGAGTTTTGGGGATCGTTTCACTGATTATGATTCTCAATGTAAAAAAAGAAAATATAGAGAAAAAGGAAAAAAGGTTCCTGGAGCTGGATAGTAAATGAATACCCAACAGCCGATACAGCTATAATGGTTGTGTCAAACAGGCTGATATGGGAGTTTAAAAGGAGGATATTATGCTACGAGGGATAAAACGAGTAAACATGAAATTTCCGAAAGGTGAGCAGGAAGTTGTATATGTACAGACTCCGGAGCAGGCGTTGCGTTGCCCTCCGGATCCTGAAAAAGAGCAGGTGGTTGATACAGAACAGGATGTCGGTCCATTTGGACCAACCATGGCGTATGTGGAGAAAATGCCGGTTGCACCTATTGAACCTAAGACATATTTATATGATGAAGGTGTGCTTTGCGATCAGGACGTGACTATCACATTGAGTGACGGAACCGTGTTTTATGCGGATATTTACCGTCCGGACAACGATGAGAAAGTGCCGGTTATTCTTTGCTGGAGTCTTTATGGCAAACAACAGATCACAACTATGCCGTCTGTGGATGGAGAATGGAATGTTTGTGCTGTGCCGGAAGGTGCTATATCAAAGTTCACTAAATTTGAAGCAGCTGATCCGGCATATTGGTGCCGTGTTGGATATGCTATTTGTAATATTGATACTCGTGGAGCTTTTAATTCAGAAGGCGATATGAATATGTGGAATACACAGGAAGCGGAGGATGCAGCTGAAATAATAGAGTATCTCGCGATTAAGTGTGAATGGTCCAATGGGAAGGTAGCGTTATTCGGCAATTCTTTCCTTGGTATTTCCCAATGGTGTATTGCATCAAAAAATCCTAAGTATCTGACATGTATCGCACCGTGGAACGCATCCAGTGATGTGTATCGGGATCTGGCCTGCATTGGTGGAATACCTGATGGAGTTACTTGCGGCGTTGTTTCTTATAAATCACTGGGTCACAATTACATTGAAGATCCTAGAACTATGTTGGATGAATCTCCGTATATCAATTGTCCATACTGGCAGGATAAATTTTTTGATGTGGAGAATATCAATATTCCGGTTTATGCTGTCGCGGGCTGGTCTGTAATTCATTTGCGCGGTACAGTAAGGGCTTTTGAGGCATTGAAAACACCAAATAAGTGGATCCGTTTCCATAGATGCTGGGAATGGGGCGATGATTACCAGCCGGAACATCTGGAAGATTTAAAACGCTTTTTTGATCGCTATTTAAAAGGTATACGAAACGGTTGGGAGTATACGCCTACGGTTCGTCTTGATGTAACAGACGCGTATGAGTACGATTATCAGAAAGGACGTCCTGAACTGGCGTTTCCTCTTCCCCGGACCAAATATACAAAATTGTATCTGGATGCGGATAAGATGGAAATGCAGAAAGATCCCGTAGAAGCGGCTTCTAAGGTAATCTATGATGCAAACAGAGAAAAAATTCATTTCGATTATGTTTTTCCGGAAGAAACAGAACTGACCGGTCATACTAAACTGAAACTTTGGGTTGAGGCAGACGGTTATAATAATATGGACTTGTTTGTGGTTATGGAGAAATTGAGCAGTGATGGAGAAACTATCGGATTAAGTTATGTAAATGACCGAAGTAGTTTTGGAAGCACTAATCCCATGAAGATGAATGTATGGAGTCCGGCCAAGGGGCTGGATGCAATGTATCCCGGACCTATGGGACGGATGAGAGTGTCTCGCAGAAAACTGGATGAAAATCTGTCTACGGATTATTTCCCTGTTCAGGCCAATGACTGTGATGAATATCTGAAACCGGGAGAAGTTGTGCCTGTTGAGATAGAGATTTGGCCAATCAGCAGAATCTGGCATAAAGGGCAGACTCTTCGCATTACCATTTGTGGTGTATATGATCGTGGAGAAAACTGGACATTTGCGGAATTCCCTCAGTATACTAATAAGGGAAATCATATTATTCATACCGGCGGACAGTATGACTCATATTTGCAGGTTCCTGTGATACCGCCGCGTTATAAAGACGGAGATTATGTCTATCGTTAACGGCGGTAAAAATCATATGGAATAAAAATTACTGTGGGGAAAAGGGGACAGTCGGAAGGAGGGAATCATCTGGAATGGATAGATTAAAGGATAAAGTCGCAATTGTTACAGGTTCAACAAGCGGTATAGGAGAGGCGATTGCAAGACTGTATGCCAAAGAAGGGGCGAAAGTAGTGCTCGCTGCCAGAAAGGCGAAGATTGCAGAACAGATAGTATCAGAGATTAATAAGGAAGGTGGGGAAGCAATATTTGTAAATCTAGAAGTTTCGGTGCCTGAGCAGTGGAAAACTTTGGTTGAAAAAGTTTATGATATATATGGGAAACTTCATATTCTGGTCAATAATGCCGGAAGCAACGCAAAGTGTTCTATGCCTGATATTGATCTGAATCTATGGCAACAGATAATGGATATAAATGTTACCGGTCCTATGATTGGAATGCAGACCTGTGCTCCGTTGATTAAAAATTCAGGCGGTGGAGCGTTTGTCAATATTTCTTCCCTTGGCGGAATGCTTGCCGGTCCGGGTACTGCATATAATACTTCAAAATGGGCAATGTGTGGGTTGTCCAGAAGTGCAGCATTCACTTTTTCTCATTGGGGTATTCGAAGTAACTGTATTTGCCCAGGTTTCATAGATGGGACTAATATGACAAAAGCTATTTTAAAGGAAGATACTAAGGTGACCGGTACTACGATTGGCGATTTTGCAATGGTGGGTCCGGGGCGTCATGGAACTCCTGAGGAACTGGCACAGGTTGCAGTGTTTTTAGGCAGTGATGAGTCATCTTATATCAATGGCCTGGAGATTCCGGTTGATGGAGGGCTATACTCATCAGGTATATATGCGACAATGCTTCATTCATCTGTTGAATTGTTTGGGAAAAACTAAGAAGACGCATGAGCTGTTATATACCGTTCATGATGCGTAGAAGTTGCCAAACGAAATATAATCCCAATGTAGAATGGACTGGAATAGTGAAGGTTGCCGTGTGTTATGGTCAGTGAAAGAAATGGTCTGGTGGATATCCAGATCGTTTCTTTTTTATCAGAAATGGATAATCACAGAAATGATAATTATTCTGTTTTCGGAATAATGGTATCCCAAACCGATTATTGTCGGGAATCGCTCCTATGATAAAATTATTTTAGAATGAATGTGTAATAAAAAAATTAAGGAGGAGGACTTATGGATTTTAAAATCGAACCGGGAAAAAATCGACTGCCGTTAATTCGAAATGAGGAAATGGTCGACGAACTGGATAATCTGGATGATGAACAGAAAGCTCTTGGCAAGAAAAATTTTTCTATGCTGCCGCCCACTGAAGGATGGATGATGCTTGGAAATGATCCGGACTGTGCAGTGTTATGGCAGGTTTTTGAACGAACCCTTACGTCTTTGATGGGAGGAGATATGCAGGCGTCACCGTTTGGATTTATGAACCTTTCTACGATGATCATCGCGAAAGAGATGGGAAATGAATATACGTGGGGGTGCATGAGCGCCGGTCTGATGAGCGCTATTCCGGATCATGGCTATGGTTATCGCGGAATGGTGAAGAACCAGATGCTGGATTATCCGGATTGTGACTGCTGGACGGACGAAGAGCGCCTGTGCATGAAGTTTACAAAGGCTATGATAAAAAGTGAGATGACGGACGAGATCATGCAGGAGGCGATAGATTCCTGGGGAAGCAGTATGGTGGTTCGCAGAATGAGCTGGATCTGCTATATCGTCGGGATGTCGATGATGCAGCAGGCGATGAATATGAAGTATGACATTGAGACAGAGATCTTCCCGTACGGGACGTGGACGCCGGAGAATGTGAAAATGACGGTGGATAATCTGATGGACACAAAAGATCAGCTTCGGAAATTCTGGACGGAAGATCTCAATACATTTGTTTCCGCGGAGAAAGAAATGAGAGCGAAGGCTGCTGCAGAGGGTCTCGAGTAAAATCAGAAGACAGAGAGGAATGAAAGTAATGGAAAAAGAAAAATGTGTATATGACGGTAACTATGGACATATCCTGAACCCGATTAAGCTGCCGAATGGCGTTGTGTTAAAGAACCGGATGATTTCATCCAATTCGACCCCCTATTTTTCGGCCACAAAATTTCAGGAATATCCGAATGAGGCAATCCTGCATACGATGGCAAACCGGGCGCGAAGCGGGGCGGCACTGATCATGCTGAACTACATAAAGGAAGAAAATAATGTAGAGATGTATGAGAAACGATCCAATCCGGATAAAACATTTACGAAAGCGGGCAAGATGTATTATCAGGCTGTGGACTGGACGCCGCATTATGATCTTTTGAATAAGAGATATCATGTAAAATATGTGGAGATGACAGAAGCCATCCATATGTACCAGAGCAAGATCCTTCAGCAGTTTGTAATCTATACTCCTCAGGGATACGATGTCAGCGGAGGAAAATCCAGTCATCTGTTTTTCCAGAATGAGGAGATGAGGGAGCTTACCAAAGAAGTGCTGGATGCAGAGATTGACAAGTGGATGGAATATGCAATCGCAGCCATGCACTGCGGCTTTGATGGTATTAACATCCATCTGTTCAACGAGATTACGATGCCGGGAAGATTGTTGTCTGAGCGCACAAACCGGCGGACGGATGAGTACGGCGGCAGTATGGAAAACCGTTCTCGGTGGCTCAGAGAATTCTGCACAAGAGTAAAGAAAGCCTGTGGAAAGAACTTTATTATCCATGTATCGCTGAATACGCCGGATCCCAGACCGGGCGGATTAAAGCTGGAGGATTTGGTAGAATTCGGAAAATGCTGCGAAGGCCTGGTGGATATCATGTCGCTGAGACACTGGGACACCAATTACTCCATGATTTCCATGTATGAACCGGATAACAAATACCCTACTCTGGATGATGCGGGCACAGTGAAAAAGGCGTTTAAGGAAGCCGGCATTAACATGGTGATCAGCTCTATCGGCGGTTATTGTGATCCGAATGTCATGGAAAATGCTCTGGCGGAAGAGAAATTTGACATGGTGGAGATGGCGAGAGCTTTCCTTTCTAACCCGGGGTATGGGCGCCTGATCCGCGAGGGGCGTACTGATGATATCATTCCCTGCCTGCGCTGCAACAAGTGTCATCACCGTGCCATTTTTTCAAAGGTCTGGACGATTACGGAATGTTCGGTTAATCCGGAATGGGGAATGGAGCACAATATTGACCGTTTAATCCAGAAGCCGGATATGAAGCGAAATGTAGGTATCATCGGCGGAGGTCCCGCGGGTATGCGAGCGGCCATGTATGCAGCGGACAGAGGGCATGATGTGGTGATCTATGAGAAGAGTGACCGATTAGGCGGATTGCTGAAGTGTCTGGATGGAATTGATTTTAAATGGCTGCTCACAGAATATAAAGACTGGCTGATTCATCAGGTTGAAAAGCGGGAAAATATTAAAGTTGTCCTGAATACGGAAGTTACGCCGGGCTTTATGAAAGAGCAGGGGCACGACGCAGTACTCGCAGCTCCCGGCGGAAAGCAGAAGCTGGTGCCGATTCCGGGATTGGAAAAGGCGGCAGATTGTGTATCCATTATGATGGATAAGACTATTGAAGTGGGCAAAAATGTGGTAATCGTTGGCGGCGGTGATATCGGCGTGGATTGCGGTCTGTATCTGACCAGAACAGGGCATAAAGTGTTTGTGATTGAGATGGCTCCCTATCTGGCAATGGGTTCACTGATTATGCATTCGTATTCACACAAAGAGGACGCCTGGAATGCGGAACCGAATTTTGATTACGCTACAGACGCGGCAGTACAGCAGATTACAGACTCTTCTGTGGAGTATAAGGATAAGGATGGCCAGCTTCATGTAGCGGAGGCGGATACAGTTCTCTATGCGGTAGGTATGGAATCCACAGAAGCCGAGGCCATGAAATATGCCGACGCTTCCAGTTATGAGATTTACTTTATCGGAGACTGCAAACAGCCGGCCAGCCTCGCAGAGCATAACCGTGATGCGATGGGAGCGGCATGCCTGATCTGATCCCATAAGTGTACATATGCGCATGTAAAGCAGCTGTGGTTTGCGAATGGTGAGCTCGGGGATACGTGTGGTAGAAAATATATGATTTAAGATAAGGAGGAAGACAAATGTTACGTGGAATCAAGCGAGTAAATGTACAGTTTCCGAAGGGGGAGCAGGAGGTAGTCTATGTACAGACTCCGGAACTGGCGGAGAAATGCCCCCGGATCCGGAAAAGGAGCCTGTGATTGATACGGCAAAGGGGATGGGGACCTTTGGCCCGACAATGGCCTTTGTGGAAAAAATGCCGGTGGCGCCATTGGATCCGAAAACATACTTATATCGGGAGGGTGTGCTGTGTGATCAGGATGTGGAGATTGTCCTGAAAGACGGAACAAAGTTTTATGCAGATATTTACCGCCCGACCGGTGAAGAGAAAGTGCCTGTAATTCTTTGCTGGAGTCTTTACGGGAAGCAGCAGATTAAGACTATGCCCACACCGGATGGAGAGTGGAATATCTGTGCCGTTCCGGAGGGGGCAGTATCCAACGCTACTAAATTTGAGGCGGCCGATCCGGCTTACTGGTGCCGTGTCGGTTATGCAATCTGCAATATTGATACCCGCGGCGCATTTAATGCGGAAGGCGATATGAATATGTGGTCCTCTCAGGAGGCGGCGGACGCAGCAGAGATTATAGAGTACCTTGCCACAAAGTGTGAGTGGGCGAATGGAAAAGTCGCTTTGTTTGGCAATTCTTTCCTGGGAATTTCGCAGTGGTGTATTGCAGCGAAAAAGCCAAAATACCTGACTTGCATCGCACCATGGAATGCGAGCAGTGATGTTTATCGTGATCTGATGTGCATCGGGGGCATACCGGACGGCGTGACAGGAGGAGCGGTTTCCTACAAGTCTCTGGGGCATAATTACACTGAGGATCCTAAGACTATGCTGGAGGAGTCTCCCTATATTAATTGCCCTTACTGGCAGGACAAGGTATTTGATGTGGAAGACATAGATATACCGGTCTACGCCGTGGCAGGCTGGTCTGTGATCCATCTGCGCGGCACAGTGTGTGCGTTTGAACGGTTAAAAACACCGAGAAAATGGCTGCGTTTTCATCGCTGCTGGGAGTGGGGAGATGATTATCAGCCGGAACATCTGGAGGATCTGAAACGCTTTTTTGACCGCTATCTGAAAGGAATCCAGAACGGATGGGAATATACGCCGACGGTGCGCCTGAATGTGACTGACGCTTATGAATATGATTACCAGAATGAGAGACCGGAAATGTCCTTCCCGTTGGCTCGCACACAGTATACCAAACTGTATCTGGATGCTTCCAGTGAAGGAATGAAAACGGAACCGGTAGCGGGTATATCAAAAGCAATCTATGAGGCGAATACCGGAAGTGTACATTTTGATTATGTATTTTCGGAGGAGACGGAACTGACTGGACACACGAAACTGAAGCTTTGGGTTGAAGCGGATGGCTACAATAACATGGATCTGTTTGTTGTTATGAGCAAAGTGAACGCGAATGGAGAATCTGTAGGGCTAAGCTATGTAAACGACAGAACCAGTTTCGGAAGCTCCAACCCGATGAAGATGAATATGTGGAGCCCCGCAAAAGGCTTGAATGCCATGTATCCCGGTCCTATGGGGCGCATGCGCGTATCCAGACGCAAGCTGGATGAGAATCTTTCCACTGATTATCTGCCGGTGCAGGCTCATGACTGTGATGAATATCTGGAACCGGGACAGATCGTACCGGTAGAGATTGAGATCTGGCCGATCAGCCGGATCTGGCATAAAGGTGAAATTTTGCGCATCACCGTGTCAGGCGCATATACAAGAGATGAGAACTGGCTGTTTGCGGAGGAACCGCAGTACACAAACATGGGGAACCATATTATCCATACGGGCGGAGAGTATGATTCGTACCTTCAGGTTCCGGTTATCCCGCCTCGCTATGTCAGCGGAGAGTACGTATATCGATAAGGACAGGAGAAAGACGATATGGATAATATAAAAACGGTTCGCGATTTCCTGTCAGAATATGAAAAAATGGCTGGAAAGATGGAAAAAGAACTGTCGGGAATAACCGGTATTCTGCAATTTGATTTCACAGAGGACGATAACGGATACTGGTATATAGAATTCGTTGATGGAAAGGTAAAACCGCTCATGGAAGACCGGGCAGTTAATCCGACCATGACGATTTCCGGCGCATATGAGGTGTTTTACGGATTGAAGACCGGTAAGCTGAAAGCGGAGGAAGTGCTCCCGACCGGAAAACTAAAACTTGGCGGAGATACCGGATTTACGATGAAACTTCGTTCAGCCGGACTGGTTTAACTTAATGGAAGGAGAATTTTATCATGAATGTACAATTAGTAGCAAATTTTGCCGCAAATGGGCAGCTGATTCTGGCAGCACAGGGAAATGCTTACACGGCACCGGACGAAATTGCCGGTATGGGTCTTGCCAAGGCATCCGCATGCGGGAATGTAGTGTGGGGCCTGACAACATATCAGATGTTCGCCGGTTTTTATAAGGATCTCTTAAAAGACCTTGAGGTTGTTGTTTTAAACCCGGAGGACGTAGAAGGTGATGTATATACAGCGAAAAGTCCGGAGGATGCGGTGCGTTATCTGGAAAGCAAAGGATACGAGACCGTCTGCGTGGATGGAGGAGCCATGACCTATAGCTCTTTCCTGCAGGCCGGACTGGCAGATGAACTTTTCTTTAACTTTTTCCCCGTCGTGATTCAGGGCGGGGCATCCCTGGAGACAGCGCCGGGAAAGGTTCTGGGTTATAAGCTTGCAGAAGTGAAAGCCGTCGGAGATGTCGCATCACTTCACTTTGTAAAAGAGTAGAGTGCGAGAGATTATGGTCAGTGAAAGGAACGGTCTGGTGTTTATTCAGATCGTTCCTTTCGCTGTGTGAAGATATCGGAGTAAATCATGCGGTGGGGGACGAGAGCAAATGAGCGGACAAATAGTAATTTCGGACAGAAAAAGAACGTGGATTTTTATTAACATTATTATCTCGTGTGTGGGGGCTACGCTGCTCTCAACTGCTTTAAGTACGGCGCTGGCGCCGATATCATCGGATCTTGGAGTCAGTTTGACAACCGGGCAGTGGATGGTCAGCGGGTACTCTCTTGCTATGGCAATTATTACACCGCTGACGGCTTTTCTGATTCGCAGGTTTCATACGAAGCGATTATACATTTGCGGCTGCGCAGTTTTTGCGACAGGTCTGTTTATTGATCTTCTGGCTCCCGGTTTTTTTACTATGATGGTCGGGCGTGTTTTTCAGGCATGCGGAAATGGTATTCTGGTTTCTATGGCGCAGACAATTTTGCTTACGATTTACCCGGAAGAGAGAAAAGGAAGCGTGATGGGATGGTATGGCCTGGCGGTCAGCGTTGCGCCGGTTATTGCGCCGACAATCGGTGGAATCCTTGTAGATCAGATCAGCTGGAGAGCTATTTTTGGGTTGGGTCTGACTGTTATTTTGATCTCTTTGATTATGGCTTGCATCGTGTTTGATAATGTATTGGATGTGCAGAAAAAGAAATTTGATACGATGTCGTTTGTTTTCAGTTCGCTGGCGTTTGGCGGGATTACGCTCGGAGTGGGGAATATAGTAAGCCTCGGTATAACGGATGCAGCCGTTTTGCTTTCGCTTGTAATCGGCATCCTGGCAGCCACTGCATTTATATATCGGCAGTGTCATCTTAAAGACCCGTTTTTAGATGTTCTGATTTTAAAAGTCAGACAGTATGCATGCGGTGTTGCGTCGGTTATGCTGTTATATCTGGTTGTCATGGCATCATCTGTCCTAATGCCGTTATATGTTCAGTCTGTCATGGGATATTCCGCGACAATATCCGGGCTGGTGACTTTGCCGGGTTCGCTGGCAATGGCAGTAGTCAGCCCGCTTGCCGGGAAATTATATGACAGAATCGGAATCAATAAACTGTTTTTGCTGGGCGCGGTGTGTTTGTTTGGAAGTAATCTGGGAATGTATTTTGTCACACTGGAAATGCCGTTAGTGATCGCAGCCCTATGGAATGTAGTAAGGTATATCGCTGTCGGATGCCTTCTGATGCCTCTTACTACTTGGTGCACTTCTTTTGTGGGAGAGAACCGTGTGGCAGATGCCACATCACTGCTGATTGCGTTCAGGACGATTGCGGGAGCGATTGGAAGTGCAGTATTTGTGGGCATTATGACGCTCATATCCGAGAATTCAGTGTCGCGTTTCGGGACAAACGCAGATATTCATGGATTGAACGTGGCATTTCTTTTCCTTTCCGCCGCCCCTGCAGTCCTGATTGTGTTGGCCATCAGGGTTTGTAAATTTCAAAGAAAAGTTTTATAGATTTCTCAAAAATGGTTTTTGAGACAAAGAACACCGGCCAATTGATTTGGACCGGTGGTTTCTGCTGCGCAGAGGTACTTAAGGAGGATTTCATGATTAGTATGAAGCATGTACTCTGAGCAATGAGCATGAGACAAAGTATGTCTCATGCCCGGTTGAATAGGGGTTATAGATAGGAAATATGATATCGCATCAGTTTATGATAAATGATATCTTCCTTACGATATAAATATAACGCTCCAGTCAAAAGAATGTAAATAATTGATTGGGTATACTGGTATGTCGTAATTGGAATAGTATTAAGGTGCGTCTTTATTTTTCTGTTTTGTTAAAATGTGTATAGTTCATGCAGGCGATATGAAAAGTGTGAAATATAGAGCCAAAAATATATTGAAAAGTGTGAATAATTATGGCATAATTTGTTTGAAAAGTGTGGCGCGAACATAAAAAGGAGATCCTGGCCATGTTACAGAGAAAAATTTCTTCCGTAATCAAAGCACATTTACAGTCAGCTTCTGATAAGATACTGCTGGTGGACGGAGCAAGACAGGTTGGCAAAACCTATATCATTCGATATATTGGGAAAGAGATTTTTTCAAACTTTATTGAGTTAAATATGATCGAGGATTCTCTCGGGGATCAGTTGTTTGCAAACACCAGAACAGTAGACGATTTTTATCTGCAGGTCAGCATGCTGGCCGGCGACCGGATGAAAGAGAAGCAAAATACGCTGATCTTTATTGATGAAATTCAGGCCTATCCCCATTTGCTCACATTGTTAAAGTTTTTGCAGCAGGATAATCGATTTACGTATATAGCCAGTGGTTCTCTTCTGGGGGTCACATTATCAGAGACTACGTCGATTCCCATGGGAAGCATTCGGAAAATTCGAATGTATCCGTTGGATTTTGAAGAATTTTTATATGCAAACGGGATGAATGAATTTACTGTTTCCGGGTTAAAAAAGAAGTTTGAGCAGCTGGAGTCCCTGGATGAATCTTTGCATAACAAAATGATGGATCTTTTTCGGAAATATCTGCTGGTGGGAGGACTTCCGGATGCGGTTAATTCTTATTTAGAAGAAAAGAATATACAGTCTGTGCGTGAGATTCAACGGGAAATACACAGTTATTACGGGGCAGATGCCTCAAAATATGACAGTGAGCGCAAATTGAAGATTCGCAGAATTTACGATCTGATTCCCTCAAATATGGAAAATAAGAAGAAACGGGTTGTTGCTCAGAATATAGAAAATCAGAAAGGGAAGCGGTTTGCGGATTATCAGGATGAGTTTGATTATCTGGTGGGTGCGGGAATCGCATTACAGGTAAGGGCTGTCTCCACGCCGGTTTTTCCGCTTTTGGAATCCAGCGGAAAAAATCTGTTAAAGCTGTATCTCAATGATGTCGGTATCCTTTCCGGCATCCTGTATGAGAATAATATCCGGGCAATTCTGGATGACGAAAAAAGCGTCAATCTGGGTTCTGTCTATGAAAGCGTTGTGGCGAGCGAGCTGGCTGCACATGGTTACCGTCTGTTTTACTATGACAATCGCAGCAAGGGTGAGGTGGATTACCTGATTGACGATTATGACAGTCTGTCTGTGGTGCCGATTGAGGTGAAATCGGGGAAAGATTATACGGTACACAGTGCATTGAATACTTTTGTGGAAAATGAGGATTATCACATAAAAAGGGCGGTTGTTCTTTCCAACGCAAGAGAAATAGAAGTGAGGGGGAAGATAACTTATCTTCCTATATACTTTATTATGTTTTTTAACAAGGATCATTAAA
>JAJQCB010000129.1 GCA_021203005.1 Clostridiales bacterium
ACCCGGTCAATCTTATACACATGCCCGTCTGTCCACCGGACCCACCGCGGGCGCATCCAACCTTCGGCATTGAACTCTACACCGACATCTACATATACCTTACAATTATTTGCTGTTTTCATGATTAAAACCTCGCATTTTATAACCGAAAAATCTGCTTATCCTGCACATACACCGGTGCGGTTGCCCCGTTCCATATACCCGTGAGGATGGACGGTATTATCTTCTTTCGCGTTAAGGGCGGACAGCTTCCGATCCGTATACATAATCCCGCGCTGGATAGAATAAAAGCCAAACCTCCGGCGGATCTCATCAACAGCAACGTCAGCTTTGTGCATTTTCTCACGCTGTTCCTGGCTGATGAAGAGATTTAACTGTACAGGGCAGTCTTCAAAAACCAGACCTGATGCACGGACACCCACGCTCCGGATCGGCCGGTTCCACCGGTAATTCTCCCGGAAGAGCTGCATAGCTGCCGCCGCGATCTCATTTGTGATATCTGTCGGCATTGCCAGTTTCTTCTGCCGGGTAAAATGATACAGCTCATTATCCCGGACAGAAATCTCCACCGTCGTACCTTTGAAATGGTTCTCCCGCAGCCTTGCCGAAACGCTTTCCGCCAGAAGAAATATGATGATCTGCACATCCGTGTCATCGATTAGGTCGCGGGGCGTTGTCGTGCTGTTGCCAATACTCTTGATCGGTGCCGATGTATTTTCTATGCTCACCGGCGTGCGGTCCTCGCCGTTTGCAAATGCGCTGAGGATATATCCCATTTTTCCCAAGCGACTGTGAAGATATTCCGGTCCGGCCTGCGCCAGCTGACCGATGGTGTGAATCCCATGGGAATCCAGCTTCCTCTTTGTAGCCGGTCCGACATAGAGCAAGTCACCAGTCGGCTTCGTCCAGACAATCTGTTTATAATTGTCCGGCGTGATCTCGGTGATGGCGTCCGGCTTTTTATAGTCACTCCCAAACTTTGCGAAGATTTTGTTCCAGGAAATGCCGATGCTCACCGTGATGCCCAGTTCTGACTTAATCCGCCCGCTAATCTCTTCCGCGATCTTCCGCCCATCCCCTTTTAAGGAAGTGCTCGCCGTGACATCCAACCACGATTCATCAATCCCGAACGGCTCCTGCAGGTCCGTATACTCCCCATAAATCTCATGCGCCAACCGGGAGAACCGCAAATACCGATCCATATGCGGCGGGATAAAGATAATATCCGGGCAGGCCTGCCTGGCCTGCCAAAGCGCCATACCTGTCTTCACTCCAGCTTTCTTTGCCATCTGATCTTTGGCAAGGACAATCCCGTGCCTGGCCTCCGGATCGCCGCCCACCGCCAGCGGCTTCCCGGCAAGCTCCGGATGATAAAGATGTTCGATGCTGGCGTAGCAGCTGTTCATGTCTGAATGCAAAATTACTCTCTTCATTTTTCCATATACCCCCTTGACAATAAGGAAATTTATCTGTATGATATAGGAAAGTTATTTACCTCTCGTGTGATGCTCATTATAGGCAATAATATTTCCTTTGTCAATAGGCAATTTGCAAAAAAGAGGAATATTAAATTCCCAAATGGAGGATATGGCAATGAAATTCGGAGAAAAATTAAGGCAGCTTAGGAAAAGTAAAGGAATGTCCCAGACAGAACTGGGAAACCAGCTTGGCGTCACACTCCGCACGGTCAGAGGGTGGGAGTTGGAAGGGCGATACCCTAAAAAAAGGGAACTATATGCGAAAATAGCAGAAATTCTCGAATGTGAAGTTTCCTACCTTTTGACAGAAGAGGAAGATTTTATTACCGGAGCTTCCGAACTATATGGAAGCCGCGGTGCAAAGCAGGCAGAACAGATCCTGGAGCAGACGGCAGCCATGTTTGCCGGCGGGGAGTTATCCGACACGGAGCAGATCGCATTCATCAATGAGATCCAGTCCCTTTACCTGGATTCCAAGAAGCGGGCAAAGAAATTCACCCCGAAAAAGTACAGAGTAACTGAAGAGTGATTGCAAGTCCTGTTTTTTGGACACATTTTCGGTTACGCTGTTTCATAGGAAAGTTCCGCAAGGGACATCCACCGGAGGTGAATTTATTTGAACGGAGATTATATTTTTAAACAGACGGAGAAACTGGCCGCGAAATACGGGACACGCGATCCGTTTGAACTTTTGGAATGTGTGAATGTCGTAGTAAACGAAACCGACCGCTACAAAAGGCTGAAAGGATACTGCTTTTTAAGCTGCAGGACATTTTATGTGATGATCAATAGCTTTCTCCCGGAGGAGGAAAAGCGTATCGTTGCCGCGCACGAACTGGGCCACATTGTCTTACACAAACGACAGCTGCAGATGGCACCGATGCAGGATCTGGAGCTATACAATATGACCGATAATACAGAATACGAGGCAAATCTCTTCTCTGCAAACCTGCTGGTCAGCGACGATGAAATGGAACAGGCTGCACAGGATCCGGAACTGAATTATTTCGGTATCTGCAGTTCACTGTATGTCAGCCCGGAGCTGATGAGTTTTAAACTGTTCAGCCTGATCCAGCGCGGGCAGGCTTATAATATGCCGATGGGCATAGACAGCCGGTTTTTAGCAAAAGGAGAGACCATCCGG